>JAKSBO010000968.1 GCA_022361095.1 Desulfobacterales bacterium
ATAATTCTCCCTTCTTATCTCTGATGGTGTTTTCTGTATTCTTCAACGTCACGTTCCCAGCCACCCTCAACTTCGTCCTCTTTCCAGAAGATGTAGGGGTTGGTTCTCGGGTAGGCAACATGCTGAGGAGCGGCGTCAATACCGGTTACTTCCAGAAGTTTCTGGAAACCCTGGCGCATAATCAGCTCGCCAAGACGTTCACGGTTTTTGCCCTCTTCCATCCACCAATCCCATACGTTTTCAATGACTTCGGTAATTTCTTCGTAATCATTGTCCGGATTGACTTCAACAAAGGGAACCAGCAGAGAGCCCATCTGGGCACCGTCAAGGATCGGAGCCTTGGCGCCAACGAGAATGGACAGACCGGTTTCTTTACCGATTTTCAGGGCCCTGGGCATAACATTAATGCAGTGCATGCAACGGGTGCAATGCTCATCATTAATGGTCAGGGTCTTGTTTTCAAACTTCATGCAGCCTGTGGGACAAAGTCCGGTAACTTCTTTTTCAATGTCAAAGGGGCCCCAGTCTCTATCTTTATGGGCACCGGCATTGGCAGGATATGCAGGATCATTTTCAACATATTTGTTAACAGCATCCTGATCGATACGGATGTTGTCTTTCCAGGTACCGATAAAGGACATATCGGAACGTGCGATGGAAGCCACACAGCAGTTGGGGCAACCGTCAAGTTTAAATTTAAACTTGTAGGGGAAGGCCGGACGATGCAGCTCATCCTGATATTCGTTGGTCAGGAAATGGCAAAGTGCACTTACATCGTAGCAGGAGTATTCACATCTGGAAGAGCCGAGACAGTCAGCAGGGGTTCTCAGGTTGGAGCCGGAGCCGCCCAGATCCTGATTCATATCATGGGTCAGTGTCCAGAAAATTTCTTCCAGCTGGGGCGTGGTGGTACCCAGGAGGATGATATCGCCGGTGGCACCGTGCATATTAGTGATACCGGAGCCCCTGAAATCCCACAGATCAGTCAATTGTCTCAGGTAATCAGTTTTATAGTATTTACCTGCGGGCTGGTTTACACGCATGGTGTGGAAATGCTCAACACCCGGAAAGGATGTGGGCTGATCGCAGTAACGACCGATAACGCCGCCGCCGTAACCGAATACGCCAACGATGCCGCCGTGTTTCCAGTGGGTACGCCCATGTTTGAAAGAGAGTTCCAAAACACCAAGAAGATCGTCTACAGTATCCTGGGGAATCTGAAATTCAACGCCTTTTTCGTTTTTGGCTCTAACTTCTGCCTGCTGTTTCATGTCAGAAACAAAGCTAGGCCACGGGCCGGATTCCAGCTCGTCCAGTAAAGGAGTTTCATGCTTAGCCATTTACTTACCTCCGTTAAAAGTTGATTTACATGCAACAATGAAAAGATTTTTCCAAACTTTTCATCAATATTCTTTTCTCTATCATTTCAAAGCGTTACAAAGATAAAACACACTTTGAAGCAGACACTATAAGCAAAATAACATTGCTGATATAGAATTTATATGTGCCCATGTCAATAAAAACCTGCCATTCAGGGTGCGATTATGTGCTCCGGTGCGGCGCAAGCTCATCCAGCATTGCCGGGTTGACTTCAAACCCTAAATCCATAGCAATATCACAATGCTCAATGGCGCGTTTGTAATCTTTAAGTTCAAGATAGGCCACCGCCAGGTTGTTATGGGCAACTGGGAATTTAGGCTCTATGGACACGGCCTCGAGATTGGCCTTGAGCCCCTCTTCCACCAATCCTTTCATAAAATAGGCGGTGCCCAAAGTCGTGTATGCCTGGATAAAATTCTTATTATGAATAATAGCCTTTTTTAAATTTTTAACGGCTTTGTCAACTTTTTCCTCATCTTCCTTGGCATTTTTACCGTCCACCAGTTGCAGCAGAACAAAGGCCATATTAGCATAGCCTTCGGCAAAACCGGCCCTGGCCTTAGTGGCGCGCTGATTGTAACGGAAGCAGCCTTCAAGGTCGCCGCGCTGCAGGCAAATGCCCCCAAGCTGGACATATGCCTCAGCCAGGGTGGGACTTGCTTCAATGGCATCATGCAGGACGTTTTCCGCCTCGACAAACTCCTGTTTTCCAAGCAGGGCCACGGCCAGATTATAATGGGTGGTGCCGCACTCAGGGTTATTGACCAGTGTCTGCCTGAGCGTGGCAATATGCTCGTCTGCATTTTTTGGCAGGTTTGGGTTCCGGCTTTGGGAATCGGCCATTTATGTCTCCTTTGGCTCTTTTATTACTTTATCATTGTGTTTGAACAAAATTTTAATATAATAAATTTTTTTATTCGGGTGTCAAGATCTTTCGGGGAAACTTAAAGGGTCCCCATGTGAAGCGTTGACACAATATTTTTTGGGCAAATTGTTTTATCTGCGCATACAGCGCAAATAACCATCAGGAGTTTGTAAGTTATGGAACAAGGATGCTATACGGCACTCATCACCCCGTTCACCCCGGCAGGAGATCTTGACCGGGACGGCCTGTCCGGGCTTATTGATTTTCAGATTGAAAACCGGATTACCGGGATTCTTGCCACCGGCACCACCGGTGAAAGCCCGACATTTAAATGGGAAGAACACAATCTGGTTATTGATCTGACAGCTAAACAGACCAAGGGCAAATGCAAGTGCATCGCCGGCACCGGCTCAAACAACACTGATGAAGCCTTAACCGCAACATCCCATGCCGGCGCACAGGGCGTGGATGGTGTCCTCCTGGTCGATCCCTACTACAACGGGCCATCCTCCCTTGAAATCCGGCGGGAGTATTACGAGATTACAGCAAGGGAAAACCCGGGACTGGAAATTATTCCTTATATTATACCGGGGCGGACCGGTGCCCAGATGCTGCCCCAGGATCTTGCCATACTTGCGGACAACTGTGCCAATGTAAAAAGCGTCAAGGAAGCCACCGGAGATCTGGATAACATGAAGCTGACCCGGAAATTTTGCGGGGACAATTTCAATATTTTTTCCGGAGACGATGCCCTGGTCTGCCGGGTCATGTCGGATGAAGAGATCCGTGCCTGCGGCGCCATCTCAGTGATGTCAAATATTGCACCGGCCGCGATGGCTGAAATGGTTGAACTGCTGAACCAGGGGAAAACCCAGGAAGCGCTTGCCCTTGAGGCCGCACTCTCTCCCTTGCTGGAGGTTGTGGTCATCACCACGGAAGAGGAGAGCAAGTACGGCCCTGTTAAATGCCGTGCCAGAAATCCGTTGCCCGTGAAAACCATGATGCAGATCCTTGGCATGCCGTGCGGCTCCTGCCGTCCGCCCTTGGGGAAAATAACCAAAAAAGGATTTGATATTGCGCTTGCTGCGTTAAAAAAAGTACAGGCAGACAACCCTGAGATTCTTTCACCGGCAGCCGACTTCTTTAACCTGGACATTGACGCCCGCCTGAATGATTCGGCGGCCCATGACGTGTTGTGGTATAACTATTAGCCTGAACAGTGTCATAAACAAGACATTGCGCTTTACCACGAAGAACGCGAAGTTCACGAAGGATCAGCGAGATAGACTTCGTGAACTTCGTGGTTTAAGTATGAAAGCCTCTTAACGAAACGATATGATGTGCGGCCCTTAACGGCACATTATTTTTCAGAGGCTGTTGTGTCGCCGCTTTTTTCTTTGGGATTAAACATCTCTTCTCCGGCTTGAAAAAAGGTAACTTTCAGCCATTCAAATCCAAACTGAAGCAGTTTTATATCGTCGGCTTTAATCTCTGCCACCCGCTCTTCCGGAATGTTGTACCGGGTAAGAAAAGAGGATTCAAAAACAAACCGTTTAAACTTGTCAATATTATAGCATACCGTAAAAAACATCTGCTTGGCCTGCTCGGACAATTTCATGCTGGGGGGAAGGGATTTTTTCCGGACCATCAAATCCATCCATCC
>JAKSBO010000048.1 GCA_022361095.1 Desulfobacterales bacterium
GAAAAGCTGGAATCCCGGCTCCAGCAGGCCCGGAAAATGGAGGCCATAGGCACACTGGCCGGGGGGATAGCCCATGACTTCAACAATATTTTGTTCCCCATTATCGGATTTACGGAATTGTCTATTCAGGAATTGCATGAAACACACCCGGTAGCACACAACCTTCAAGACATCCTTCAAGGGGCGAAAAGGGCCCGGGACCTGGTGAATCAGATTCTGACCTTCAGCCGTCAAAAAAAAGTTAAAGCCGAAGTGTTGACGTTTCAGCCGCTGATTAAGGAGTCCCTCAGGTTGTTGCGCGCCACGATTCCCTCCTCCATCGAGATTCATCAGGATCTGGAACAAACGCCCATCTCTATTTTCGGGAACCCCACGGAAGTCCAGGAAATTATCATGAACCTGTGCACCAATGCATATCACGCTATGAATGAGGGCGGAGGTATCCTGAAACTGTGTTTTAAAAGAGCTGATTCCGCCCCGGAGCCGGGGCGGCCGCCCGGGGAGTATTGCTGTTTGAGCATCAGTGATACGGGTTCGGGGATTCCGGCAGACGTCATCGATAAAATTTTTGACCCGTATTTTACCACAAAGGACCAGGGCAAGGGGACCGGGCTGGGATTGTCGATTGTTCACAGTATTGTCCAGACTTATAACGGCTATATCAAAGTCCAAAGCAATGCCGGCAGCGGAACCGTATTTGATGTCTATTTACCGGTCATTGACCGGGAAACTCCCGGAAAAGCGGTTGCCGGGAAAAAGGTTTTGCCCACGGGTCAGGAAAAAATATTGCTGGTGGATGATGAGACGGCCATTGTGAAAATGGTGACGAGATTTCTCAAAAAATTCGGTTATGAAGTTACGGGTTTGTCCAGCAGCGTTGAAGCGGCACAGGTTTTTGAAGCAGATCCATCCCGGTTTGATCTGGTCATCACCGATATGACCATGCCGGAAATGACCGGGGCCGAGCTGGCGGAAAAATTATTGGGAATACGTCCTGATTTACCGATTATCATCTGCTCGGGATACAGTGAAAATGTAAACCGGGAAACAATCGGAAAACTGGGGATAAAAGATTATCTTGACAAGCCGCTTTTAATTGATGAGCTCTCCGTCAAAATCCGGGCGGTCCTTGACCGGGCAACCCATTGAAATATCCTTTGACATATGGCGCCGACCCGGAACCGCTGCAACATGTTGCGGCGGTTCCGGGTTGATGCGTTGATGCCTCAAAAGGGTCGTGAAGATAAAAAGGAACCCGGGGAAGACTGAAACAAACAACCGGGCCTGATTCATTCTAACTTCTATTCATGGGACGCCCCAGCCAATGCGTCAAAATTCAGTGTAAACCAAAAAATCATGGGCTTTCGGGATTATATCCGGCCGTGCTGACGCCGAGGGCCGGGTCCAGGAAACTGCCGGGGATATTATTGACGATCTCAAGGAACCTGTTGGCAGGCAGGGAGAACGACATCATATCTTTGGGGATGAAGTTCCGTGCAAAGGGATCGGTCAGGCCGGCCACGGCATAGGGCTGTTCTTGGAATCCCTGGTCATAGGGCAGGGTGAACAGGGACTGGCAGCCCGAGGCAAAGGGGATCCGGACGTTGCCGCTGTTTTCTTTCCGGTCGTAACCTGCCATGGCGGAGAGGGTGGTGAGTCCGGCAACATCCGGGAACAGGTTTACCACTTCAACGGTTTCTCTGTCCCGGACCCGCTCCTTGGGGGCCATGCAGAGAAAGGGCGCTTTGGGCGGGTGGACCCTGTCACTGGATTCCCTGCGATAGTCTTCAGCAAGGGCCCGGTTCTTTTTAAAGTGCTCCTCATCCGCAAGGAAGCTGCCGCTGTCCTTGGCAATTGATCTGAA
>JAKSBO010001039.1 GCA_022361095.1 Desulfobacterales bacterium
AATATTTTCCGCCTTTTCAGTCACATCCCCCATGGAGACATAGGAGCCTGCATTCACGGAAAGCACATCATAGGCCACACTTTGCCCGCCGGCGGTTTGAACCGTTTTGGCCGCCGGATCAATCCGGGTCACATAATCCTTTACAAAAACACCGCCCTGTTTGCAGACAACATCACGGGTGGCGAAACGAATGTCCGAAGGGGTGTATGTCCCGCCCAGCATCCCCGGTCCCATGCCGGAGTAATAGTGATGGAAGGAAGGGCCGATCACGGTCACCTTATACCCCTTCTCAACAAACCGGGAAATATTCTCAAGCGTCGTCATGTGGGCATGTCCGCCGCCGATCAGAACCAAGTTTTTTTTCATCAATCCGTTCCCTCCAGCGTATCCATCAGTTTACCCAGGCTTTGGAGATGTGTTTTCTCTTCATTGGCGATCTTTTGAACAACCTGTCGTGAATCAGGGTCGTCTATACCTGACGTGACACGCTGGTAAAGATCCAGGGCCTGCGCTTCAATGGACATGGCAAGCGATATCACATCGGTTTCCTTGTTCAGATCCGGGGTGAACAGCTCAAGGTATTGTTCGGTCGTAAGGCCGCCCTCCAGGGATTTGACTCCCACAATGCTTTCAAACTCTTTTTGGGTTATTTTTTGGGTTGCCCCGCCGATATCCAGATACGCCTGATAAATGGACTTCTGGTGATTCAACTCGATTTCAGCAAGTTTTGAAAACAGCGCTTTCACCTTCGGGTTGGTTGCCCGGCTACCCAGGGTAAGATAAAAATCCCCTAAGCCCTGTTCCAGGGAGTAGGCTACCTTGAGCACTTCTTCCGGTGCTTCTTGCCCGGAGAACAAGTCTACACCCAGGTCCTGGGGACCTAGGGCAACTTCCGACTGCCATGCCTTTATACCGCCGGAAACATTGATGACTTCCTTAAATCCTTTGCCTGCCAACATCTGCGCTGCAACCCTGCTGCGCCCGCCTATCGCACAGTACACCAGGATCGGCTTGTCCGGATCAAGTTCGTCCGACCGGTCTGAAAGCTCGGACAATGGGATCAGGACTGCGCCCGGAATATGGCTCTGCTCATATTCAGAGGGTTGACGGACATCAAGGATAATGGTCTCTTCATTTGGATGCTTAGAGATTAGCGCTTTTGCCTGGTCGGTATCCATTGATTTAGCGGGCGTAAAAAACTGTATCCATTTCATTTTGCGAACCTCCCCCAATTGCTGTATGTTGAACATGAGTTCTTTTGATTACTTCCGATATCATATTGTAAAAACACGCTTAAGGGTGCCTATAATAATTACATATTTAGGCTACCATAGTAACCCTCTTTATCTGAATACGTTATTTTTTATTTTCAAGCTGTCGCAATTTATTCTCAAAACGTATAATCTCTATTGAACTTACTTTTCCACCACGGAGGAGACGAAGATCACGAAGATATCAATTCTTCGTTCCCTTTGCGATCTTCATGGGTTTACAAAATTAAAGAAATAAGGGATGCCGCCATGAAGATAGGCGTAATGAATAACCCGCTAAAATCAGTTTACAAAGAGGCCGAGCAATGCGGCAAAGCCGGTTTTGAATTCCTGGA
>JAKSBO010000034.1 GCA_022361095.1 Desulfobacterales bacterium
AAACACCATGAAATATCTCGAATGACTGCGCTATAGCACCTAACCGGACATCATGCCCTGCATGCGAAGATTTACTTAGAGGTTTGCACAAACAGGCTTTTACGGGTTGAACAAAATGTATACCGGTTCAAAATGGTGTTAAAATTTCGTGCAGGGTTTTCCCCCCGGCATACCCTTTTGAAAAAAAATTATGAAAAACATTGCAGGAACCAACAGCAAGCGACAATTTTGGAAATCTATATAGGATAGATGCACAGAACCGGTAAAGCCGCAAATCCAGGTTCATACCGCCAAGGGAGTGTTTGTACCGGCAAAGCGCATCAGAGGGCCCGGGCGCTTGTTGGCCTGCAGCATATTCAATGGCCCTGGCTGAAAGAATACCCGACTTCAATGCAGAATATATCCCCTCCCCCAGCAAAGGCTCTGCCAGACCGGCGGCATCTCCTGCCAGAAGCACCCGGCCTGTTCCCGGATGCGCTCTTCCGGAACTTATGGCAATGGGATACCCCTTAACGCCGGTCAGGACATCCGTACCAAGCTGTTCCCCGGCATACATTCTCAACAAGTCACGATTCATGGTCCCAGTGGGGCGTGCACTGAATATACCGATATTCACGTGATTTTTGCGGGGAAAAATCCAGTAATACCCGTTTATCTCCCTGGAAAAATCAAATGTCATGGGATAGGCGCCTGCATTTTTCACCGGCACGTCGGCTTCCAGGGCGGGCAGCTTAATGATACTTGATTTTTGACCACCGATAAGCCGTCGAATTTTTGAATTTGCACCATCAGCCCCGATGAGATAAGCGCTCCTGACAATATCGGTTTTACCTGCACAGGACAGGGTTAGACTGACACCGTGATCATCCTGATCAAGACGGATGATTTTGTCTATGTTTCGAAAGCGGCACCCGGCCTGCACTGCTTTTCCCAGTGAATAGCCGTCCAAATCCATCCTTTTAGTAATGTAGCACAAGGGGGTATTGGCTCTAACAGTAAACGAGGCGCGGCCGGGACGGACAATTTTTACCTCCCGGCAGATCCGGCGAACAAAACTGGAAATATCGAATGGATAAATGGCCATGGCCTTGGGTGTAATGCCCCCGGCACATGCTTTTTTCCTTGGAAATTTTTTTCTGTCCAGCACAAGAACAGAAAACCCGGATCGCCCCAAAAGATATCCTGCGGTTGTTCCGGCAGGCCCGGCACCGACTATAACAACATCATACATATGAAAATTTCACCAATTTTTAAAAAACTGCCAACAGTTCCTAAACGTCTACTACAAGATAATACCGAAAACTTTCATCAATTCCAATTTTTAATCCATTTCTTCAAAGCCTGAACACAAATAATGTACTACTCTTTTTTAATCGTTTTTTTTTATGAGTAAAATTTGTGTAACCCAATCAGATCTTTTAACTTTTGCCATAAGCTGAGTTTAGACGCTGATAGACCGGGAGAACCCGGGGCTGTTATATAAACATTATTCAATCTTAGGGTTTATTATTTTTCCCATTGACAAAAAATCAACCGCACGATTAGATACTAGGTTAATCGAAATTCACAAACCGATCACCTAAACAGGACGTATATTTATACGTGATTAGGCATACAGCTAATGCAAAAAAGTACTAAAGAAAAAAAACAGGTAAACGAAGAAAATGAAAATGCAGTTAACACATTGGATCTATGCAAAAAGGCCCGTGCCCTTATTCGCTTCCGAAAGCCTGAAAAGGCTGAACCGCTGTTATTGGACGCCTTGGAAGCATCACCTAAAAACCCTTATGTACTGGTGGCATTAGGGGATGCCAAACGCATGCAGAAACGGTTCACTGCTGCTGCGAAATATTATCAAAGATGTCTTGAGGCAGACCCCTTGAATCCATTTGCCATGTCCGGCCTTGGCGACGCATACAGGGGCACCAATAACCTGGACGGTGCCATAGAAATCTGGACCCAGGCCCTGGATGCCTACCCTGAAAACTATCTGGTGATGACCCGGCTGGCTGATGCTTTAACCAAAAAAGGGAATTTTAACGCTGCAAGACAGATATATGAAAAATCCATCAATCTGAACCCTGAAGATCCCTTTGCCCTGTCAGGCCTTGGCAATCTCTATGTCCGTCTCAAGGCATTTGATCTGGCAGGCCCGCTCCTTGAAAGGCTTGTGGACAAGCAACCCCAGAACCCCAGAGCCATCGGCGCGCTGGCAAATTACTACCGCAGGCAAGAGGACTTTTCAAATGCAAAAATTCTGTTCGAACAAATTCTGGAGATTGACTCCGACAATGTCTATGCAATGGATGGGCTGGCAGATTGTGCCCGGGGCAACAAAGAATACGGAAAAGCAAAACAACTGTGGGAAAAAGCCATGGCCGCCGGGATGAATCCCGCCATTGCCAAGACCCGAATTGCAGATGCCTTCCTCCAGATGAAACAATTTGCCCAGGCAAGAGATTTTTATGATCAGGTGCTGTCTGTATCCGAAGATAAATTTGCCCTGCTTGGACGGTTACGCCTTATCGAAACAGAGCCGGGAGATAAACCAGATAAAATCATTGATGCTGCAGACATTTTAAGCCGGCTATTTGCCCTTGACCCGTCAGATGACCGGACATTGAATGAATTTAAGATATTCAGGACCCGGTATCCGGAAATTGATAATTATATACAGCCTTAGTTCAGATTCTTTTGATCTGGTTTTACACCGGGTTATAGAATTTATTCTTTTAAGATCTTTAATTACAGGTATAATCTTTTGACCAGGACAAATTATTCTGAGGTCTTTTAAAAAGGGTGCCATGTAAATGACTGATAAGCTGAACCTGCCTTCCGAATCGGATATCCGGGCCGTTTTAACCCTTGACCTGGAGACCCTGCCAAGCTTTCCCCAGGTAGCGGCCAAACTGCTCGAGTTATCAAAAGAGGAGACAGCATCCCTGGAGGAGGTTGCAAAAATCGTTGAGACGGATCCCAGGATTTCCATCCGGATTCTGGAACTTGTCAATTCAGCATTTTACGGTTTAAATAGAAAGGTGACCACCCTGCCTGAGGCCGTTGTCATCCTCGGCTTTGATGAAATTAAAAAACTGGCTCTAGACATAGCTATTTTCGAAGAAATATTTAAAAACGGCCATAAAAAAGAATTTAATCGGTTGATGTTCTGGCGACACAGTCTTGCCGTCGCGGTTTTGAGCATGAAAATAGCCCGGTCACTCCAATATCCGAACCCGGAAGAAGCCTATACCGCGGGTTTGCTCCATGATGTTGGAAAAATTTTTTTAGATCTCCAGGGACATCAAAATTACGGCGGATTTATCAAAAATCTGTCAGAATCCACAGACCTTGTCATTGAAAAAGAACGCTCCCAAATCGGCCTGGGCCATGATGATATCGGGGCCTTTTTCTGCGCCCGGTGGCAACTGCCGGAAAACCTGGTACTGGCAGTAAAATACCATCACCAGTCCTTTGAAAATCACAATCTTGCCGAAGGTGAAAAACAATTGACCGCCATCGTCAGTATGGCAGACTTCCTGTGCTGGACCCAGGGGATAGGATCCTTTGATTTCATTCGCCCGCCCATCCTTGCCCCGGAGGTGGAAGCTTATGTTAATCCCGAAAAACTGGATATTATCACCTGTATCCTTGAAATGAACAAAGAAATTGAAAAAATTTCAGCTTTTTACCAGTTTGTTTTTCCATCCACAGATCAACTCAAGGAAAACCTGCTGTGGGCAAATATCAAATTATCCCGGGCCAATACAAAATATTATTACCAGGGCGATCCCACAAACAGGACCCGGAAAACGCCAATAAGCCAGGGTAATCTCTTGGCTTCGGACATTGGTTTTGAACTTGGCAAATCCCTGTCCAAAGCCAAAACCGTCAAAGAAGTTCTGGATATTGTCATGTACCAGGTGGGCTGTATTTTTCAACCCTGCCATTGGTCCATCCTGCTTAAGGACACCAAAACCGGGGAGATGGTATTTTCCGTTGTGGTGGGCACCAGCAGCAAACGTTTACAAGGTGTAAGACTGCCCAAGGGAGAGGGCATTGCAGGGTATGTCATGGAAACAGGCAAACCGTTGGTGGTGGATGACGTAACAACAGACAAAAGATTCAGCAACCGGGTGGATAAATACACGGGGTTCAATACCCGATCCATCATTGCTGCGCCCTTGAAAACAGATAATAAAATTTTCGGTGTCATTGAGCTGGTCAACCGGTTGAATGAACAGGACTTCAGCGAACAGGACCTTGATCTGCTCTCGGCCATTGCTGAATATGCGGGTATTGCCATTGAACGGTCATACTACCACCAGGCATTGACAAACCTGGCCACCCTGGACAGCCTGACCGGATTAAAAAACAGATTCAGTTTTGAGCGTATTGTTGCCGATTCTGATGGTTTTTTGGCCCGGTTTGGCCGGATTTTCTCCATCCTTATCCTTGTGGTCGAGGGTCTTGCAAGGCAGTATGAAGTCCGGGGACAGGAAAAATGTGATAAGGCCGTCAAGGCACTGACCGCCATGTTGAATAAAACCAAACGCCGGGAAGATCAAATATTCAGGTATGCAGATAACAGTTTTATTACCCTTTTGCCTTTAACCTACTCGGATGGGGCGCAAAAAGCCCAGGCAAGAATAAAAAAAGCACTGGCGGCAATCCAGGAAGATGATAAACAGATTTTTTCCTCTATCAGCATTCAGGCCCACACCATGGCGGCTGAAGATGCAGGGCAGCTCAAAAAACTTGTTGCCCAGGCCCTGTCCAAGTCCAGGCAATTGGAGCAGGAAGGTGACGTGGCAGATATGCAAGAGAACATCCAGGGGCTGGTGGAAGAGGAAATTACCCGTAAAAAAGCAAAAGATGCGAACGGTACATCCCGGGAACAAAGCCGGAACGAAACCATTAAATCATTTGGAAAAACCGTGTTCCTCCAAGGCAGGTTCAAACGCCTTAAAACCGGTGAATTTGGCAAAATACGTGTGGAGCGGGTGTCGCTATCCGCCATTGGATTCCGGATATCAAAATCCCACCGCATCCATGTCAATGATTTTCTGGATATTGAGTTCAACCTGGATGATATCAAACAGGCGTTGGTTAAACGCAGGGTCGTTGTCAAACAGATCCAGGGGAATTACATTTACGGCGAATTCTACAACCCGCCGCCCTATGCAAAAAACCTGGGCTTCTATATTTTCAATTAGTTTTCCCTGGAAAAGCCCCTGCAGTGCTGCAGACAAATTTGCAAGTCTCACGCCTTTCTAAGCTCTTCCCATTGAATATTATAATTTTCTGGGCCTGGATGGGTGCACCCTTGAATACAAAGCGGACTCACGACCTTAATGTGATTTGATTCAGGCGTATCTCCCTTGATTTCCAGTCAGACAAATATCTTTGCATAATCTGGTAGAAACGCTGTGTGTGTCCCGGTTCCAGCAGGTGGACAAGTTCATGAACCAGCACATACTCCAGCAGACAGGGGTCCAGGTGCACAAGAACCGCATTTATCCATATGCGTCTTGCACGTGTATTACAAGATCCCCACCGGGTTTTCATTTTTTTTAACCGAAATTCAGCGGCTGCCGTTCCCATGGCAGGCTGCCACTTTTCACGCAACATTTGAATGCGCTCGTTCAAGATTGAACGCAGCCACCGATTCCATAGGTTGTCCTCTTTTTGGGGAGCGTAACCGGAGGGCACCCGGATCATAATTTCAGATTCAGCACTCAAACAGATTTGGGGACGGGAATTAGAAACGCCACGCACCACAGGCAGTTTTTTGCCCCACAGCATGCATGAACAATTGTCACGCATTACAGATGGTGAGGTATGAGGTTCCAAAACATGGTTTGCAGCTTTTACTTTGTCAGTCAACCAGGCCGCTTTGGCTAAAATGGCATGTTCCAGGTCTTTGGGGTTTATTTGGTATGGTGCGGAGATACGAACGGTTTTCTTATCCGGGTATATCCTGAAATAGATATGCCGAATGGATTTATACACAAGTTCATATTGCCACCCTTCCAAGGCACCAGGCAACAGCCTATGTAGCTCGTGCATTACCGGGCTTGTTTTTTCAAGGTCTCCACCAGTTCCGACACCAGTTTTCCTCCGGATGTTCTGGCTGTTGGATTCACTTTTATCAACTCTTCCCAGGCCTCGATGGCTTTAGGGAGATCATTGAGATCATGCATATAAACAACCCCCTTGTTAAACCAGGCGGTTTCAAAATCAGGCTGAACGGCAACGGCCCTGCTAAAGGCTTCCAAAGCTTTTTCAGGCTCATTGTTTCGCCGGTACATCACCCCAAGATCCGTGAGAACATGTGGATGGTCCGGTTCAATGGACAAAGATTTCTCATAGGCATTGATGGCATCCTTAAAACGGTCTATGTCAAAAAAGGCGTTGCCCAGTTCGATCCAGGCCTTTGTATTATCTGGATTTTCCTTCAAAAAGGTCTGTAATTTTTTGATATGGGGTGCTGCCATGGCTGCAAGAGCGGGGGTTTTATTACCTTGGGCCCCTGTTTCAGAAGCCGGCTTCTCTTTTGGCATTTCCCCCATCATACCCGGCGGCATCGGTCTCATGCCCGGTTGTTGTGAATCCGCCAGCTTAAACGATGTATATGCGGTCCCCATCAAAAACCCCAGGGTCAGGGAGATCAGAATGGAAATATAAAAGGCCTGACGGCTGATTGTGTTCTTTTGGCTTGTGTCCTGATTCATGTTTCCTGCTTTAAATAATTCTAAGGGATTATACTACCTGAATAAGTGTTTCTTTTTACGGATATTGCCGCTAACTCTAACATGGGCGATACTATCAGATTTACCCTGGAACCGAAAGTCTGCGAGCACCATCCCGTTAAATTTGCCCTGTTTGTAGACTTCGATTCTAAAAATTTTTCCGTCACGGTCGATTGAAAAACGCTGAAGGCAATCGTTTCTGGTTACCGGAAGGCCGGCCTCGTCTCTGACGTTTTGAGTTGTGAAGCCAATAATGTTTACCCGGTGATCGGGTATGGGATGGACCATAAACTGCTTTTTAACCAAAATTCTGGAACCAAAGGGAACG
>JAKSBO010000222.1 GCA_022361095.1 Desulfobacterales bacterium
AAACCTGCTAATCATCAGTGCCTTTCTACGTGTTCATCAAGATTAAAACGGCATTCCCCGATTAATTAGGATATTTTGCAAAGCACATGTTCTTCGTTCAGTTTCTTTAGTCGATTTTATAATTGTTCCATTTGCGATGACAGCATCAGTTTCATCGTTACCATTACCAATAACCCATTCAATTTTCCCATATCCATAAAAACTATAAGTTTGAGTATCATAAGGAATTTTAAGATGTACTTCTGATGTTGCGTTTGAATAAAGATCAAAGGTAATAGAATACCCTGTGGGGGAATAATCTACATTATGCAAGTTGTTTCCACTAATATTTGAAGATCCAGAAATAATATTTCCTTGATTGTCATAAAATGTCACCTTTACTGAAACAGCTTGATCTACAATATTGGATACATGTAAATAAAAAGTATGGAGGGCGTCAGGGCTTGCATATTCAGAATGGAAAGATGGAATAAAAGCCTTACCGTATCCTTCTGCCATAACTGTTGTTTGTTGTAACACTAGGATACAAATAGAAAGTAGCATACTAAGAATCGTCCTCATTTAGCTTTCTCCTTTTGTTTCTTTAAAAAATTCACAAAAAACTATCAATAAAATAGTCGATTAGGAACTTGCATTTTATTTTAATATAAAAATTTATATCTATCATTACAATAAGTTGTCAAAGAAAAACCAGCAAGAAGCTTTAACTTATAACCCGGCATTTTCAATCTTGAATAAGCGGAGTCAAGTCTACCGAGTGTTTTTAATTTTACACTATTGCCTGCACCACTTTCAAGGCTTGAAATATAGAAAAGCCCAAGCGAGCTTTAATGGTATTTAAGGACTCCCAGGCCTATCTTGAAGAGGCGCTCGCTACTTCTGTTATTGGTGACCAGGGTCGAAAATCTGAAAGATCAAGTCAAGGGTCTGAGGTGAAGACCGCTGCCCGGACTTTTTAAGGCAGGCCACCTGATCCCAAATAAACGGGCAGCGTCTCTTCGAACCACGATAATATTATCCTGATTAAGGGCAGGAAGAGTTAACAGATCCCTTTGCAGTTCTCTGCCTAATACAATAATATTATTGTATTACCTTCAGGGGCGCTCCTTTCATGGGACGCCTGCTATTTGGCCGGCGGGGTAAATGTCCTCTGGGCCAGTTCAGCATCCATCA
>JAKSBO010000382.1 GCA_022361095.1 Desulfobacterales bacterium
AAACTGAACACAAAAGCAATGTCCACCATCCGGGGGATAATGCCCTGGGTTTGATTGAGCACCCGGACATTGCCTGCCACAGCGCCGACGCGGGAATCTAATGAGAAGGGCGTCACCAGATTTCTAAGGGTATCCGCTTCCACCACGGAATCACTGTCCACGGTTACCAGTACCGTGCCGGTACTTTTCTTGAATCCGTCATAAAGGGCCTGGCGCTTGCCCTGGTTCCGGGGCTGGCGTATGGTCAGGACCGGTAATGCAATCGCTCTTTTGGCCCGCTTAATCCATTTCCAAGTGTCATCCGCACTGCCGTCATCCACGGCGATCAATTGAATTTTTTCCCTGGGATAGTTGCCGGCAGCAAGGCTTTTAAGGGTATCATATACCTGGCGGCCTTCATTATAGGCGGGAACTACGATTGTACAGGCCGGCAGTTGATCATCGGACACACTTGTCATTGGTTTGTATTTCAGTACCAGGATGATTCTCCATACCAATTCTGCCATGGCCAGAGAGCAAAGAACGGACAATGGGACAATCAAGGCACCTCCCCATGGCATTCCTTTAAGAAATTGGGAACCGGATGCGCCGCCGGTGCCATATAGACAGGCCACTGCCACAACTGTCATAATACAGGCAAGGGCTGCAAATTTTTTTCTATTTCCGATTTTTTTTTGGGACGTTACCATAAATTTACCTCTCTTTTTTATAAAGTTCATCATCAGCGGAGCAAAATCGCACGCTGTGATGTGATCCACAATAGAGCAAAGGGTGTGCCATAATTTAACAGCTTGAATTTAAATGAAAATTGCAACTTCAAAAAAAGATTCAGGGCCAAAAGGGTTACTAAAATTTCATCCTTGGGAACGAATTTTTCCTTTTTGCCTCTTTGGAATATGGCCCTGTAAGCATTTGCCCCGACAAAAACCCCAAAGGCCCTGGGAATTAAAAATTCCCAGGGCCTTTGGGGTTGAATCGGTCCGGCATGCAGGAGAGAGATGCTGCCTTACCACAATTCTTTTCCTTTTTTAAATCACCAAGTAATGGTGAGGCCCTGTGCCGGAATATTTTGTCCCGACACAGGGAGGTGATGATAGTGGTGGTGATGAGACAAGGACAGGTGGCGTATGCAGTGGTTTCAGGGGGTGGTCGCGCCCTTTGTCATACATGTCCTTTATCTTTAATGATTAGCAAAGAACGTGCCGAACACCTAGTGCCTTGTTTTTTAAAGGTTTTGTTTCATAGGGTGCAGTATTTAAATGAAAATAAGTTACAAAAATTTCATTTCTTGCGCCCACAGGGGTGCAAAATACGTAATCCGTCAAGCCGGGTTGTAACCGCCTGGTTTAAGGATGGGGATCAAGTACCGGCCGGTGTAGCTGCTCGAATTTTCGGCCACCGCCTCGGGCGGACCCGCTGCCACAATCCGGCCACCGCCGCTGCCGCCCTCGGGGCCGATGTCCAGAATCCAGTCTGCGGTTTTGATCACATCCAGGTTGTGTTCAATGATAACCACGGTATTACCGGCATGGGTGAGGCGCTGGAGCACCTGCAGCAGCATGCGGATATCCTGGAAATGCAGCCCGGTGGTGGGCTCGTCCAGGATATAAAGGGTGTCGCCGGTGTCCTTTCTGGCAAGCTCCCGGGCCAGTTTGATCCGCTGGGCTTCACCCCCGGACAACGTGGTGGCGGCCTGGCCCAGTTTGATATAGGAGAGCCCCACATCTACCAGCGTATCCAGAATTCTGGTGATCTTGGGATGGGCGTCAAAAAGCGCCCTGGCCTGTACGACGGAGAGATCCAATACATCGGCAATGGAGTGATCCTTGTACTTGATTTCCAACGTGGACTTGTTGAACCGTTTGCCGTGGCAGACGTCACAGGGCACAAACACGTCGGCCAGAAAGTGCATCTCCACCTTGATGTATCCGTCCCCATGGCAGGCCTCGCACCGGCCGCCCTTGACATTAAAGGAGTACCGTCCTTTTTTATATCCCCGGGATTGGGATTCGGGCAGCATGGCAAACAGGTCCCGGATAGGGTCAAACAGCTTGGTATACGTGGCGGGATTACTGCGCGGGGTCCGGCCGATGGGCTTCTGGTCGATGTTGATAACTTTATTAATATGGGACAGGCCGGTAATTTTTTTATGTTTTCCCACACTCATCTGGGATTTATGCAGTTTTACCGCCAGGGCCGGGAACAGAATCTGATTGATCAAAGTGGATTTGCCCGCCCCGGACACCCCGGTGACGGCTGTTAAAAGCCCCACAGGAATTTTGGCGGTGATGTCGTCCAGGTTGTTTTCACATGCCCCGTGGATGGAGAGCCATTTATTGCCCATGGATTTGGGCGTCCTTCGTTCTCCGGGTACGTTAATGGTCTCACTTCCGCTTAGAAATTGCCCGGTGAGGGAGACCGGATTTTTCCGGATCTGTTCAGGTGTGCCCTGGGCCACAATCTCACCGCCCAGGTGACCGGCGCCCGGGCCGATGTCCACGATCCAGTCCGAGGCTTCCATGGTCTCCTGGTCATGCTCCACAATGAGCAGGGTATTGCCGATATCCCTAAGATGATGCAAAGTTTTCAATAATTTTAAGTTATCGCGCTGGTGAAGGCCGATGGAGGGTTCATCCAATATATACAGAACCCCTGTCAGTTCCGACCCCACCTGGGAAGCCAGGCGGATTCTCTGAGACTCCCCACCGGACAGCGTGGGGCCGCTGCGGTCAAGGGAGAG
>JAKSBO010001134.1 GCA_022361095.1 Desulfobacterales bacterium
ATCTAAAAAATCACCGGGTCCGGCTGCTCTTTGGGCGGTGTCATGGCTGTCTATGCAGCCGCAGCGTCTGCGTTTATCGCTGCATTGACAGGTACGGCGGTTTATAATCTGGCCGGTCGCCGGGCTGCTGAAAAAACAGATGCCCCGGCAAGTTTTCAGGTTTGTTTTCTTGACGAATTGTATAAGGCGAATCCTAAGGAAATTGCAGATAACCCTTTTGATATAGAGGAGGTTTAATATATGAATACATTGGTTTCGGTTGCCATCTCACCCAGCGGTACAGGGGATGAGCTTAGCCGGGAGGTTGCGCAAGTCATAAAAATCATCAGGGAATCAGGTCTTAAAAATCGAACCAATTCCATGTTTACCGAGATTGAAGGTCCCTGGGACGATGTAATGCAGGTTGTCAAGGACGCAACATTTGTTCTTGCCGAAAAAGGTATCCGTACCGGAGTTGTTTTGAAAGCGGATGTCCGGCCTGGATTTACGGATATGATGACCGCCAAGGTGGATAGGGTGAATGATATTTTGGAGAGGGCGGACGCGCATGAGAAGTAAATTGGATATTTCAGCATATTTTGTGGTGGGACCGGAGAATACCAAAAGCCGTCCTGTGGCCCCCATTATCCTGGATGCGGTCAACGCCGGAATTACATGTGTGCAGGTTCGGTCAAAAACGGCATCTGCCAGGGAATTGATCGAATTAACCGGCCAGGCGGCCCAAGTCATCGCCCGGGCCGGCAAATCCCATCGTGTGACCCTGTTGGTAAATGACCGTCTTGACGTGATTCTGGCGGCAAGGAAACAGGGCATAAATGTTGACGGTATTCATGTGGGCCAAACGGATATTCCCGTGGATGTCTGCCGGGAATATCTGGGGCCTGATGCCGTTGTGGGCTTATCCGCCAGGACCCATGAACTGTTTGCGTACATAAAAAATGCAGATGTCAGCCTGATTGATTATTTTGGCGCGGGCCCCCTGCATGAAACAAAGACCAAGCCGGACAGCGGTCTGGATATAGACGGAAAAAGAATTACAAGGAGCATTGAGGATATTACAAATCTGGCCCGGCTTAGTTCAATTCCCGTTGTGGTTGGCGGCGGTGTCAAGCTTGCCGATATCCCGGCGCTTGCCCGGACAGGTGTTGCAGGGTTTTTTGTTGTTTCTGCCATTTCCGAGGCAGATGATCCGGGACATGAAGCTGCACGCCTGGTTAAGGCCTGGAACCAACATAAGCGATAATGCCCATGGCAAAAATAGTCCGTCTGCTTGTTTTGGGAAGGCAGTGCGTTGACATTTGCTTGTTTTCAATATGAGTTTAAAGCAGTATAGTTAGCAGTTGGTTTTTTTGACAGGCCGGAAAAACAAAATATTAATAAGTCCAACGCATCAAAAGACTGTTTACTCTTCGGCCTGAACGCATATAAGGAAATAAAATGAATATCAACGACATTTACATTCAGCTCAAAGACGCCCTGAAAGCAGAAATCGTCCGCCATGACCTGGCAGATAAAAGAATCGACATCACGTGCAAACCACTGACCGTCAAAGAGGCCATCGGCACCCCGGAGCATGATGACTACCCCATTGTCAAAGGCAAAGAGGTGATGATGGCCGCAACATTTAACGGGGCCGCGGGCCAGTCGTTCACGGACGAGTACACGGATATCTCCTTGTCCGTGAACGGCCTGCTTGAATTGGACCACACAAAAACCAGTGATCGGGCAATTTTTATTGCAGGGCTTAATGCGGTTTTCAGATCCTTGAATCTGTGTGAAAAAACAATACATTGCAAAGACAAGGCGCCGGTGGAATGTGCCGAAAACCTGACTGAACACCCCGCGTTTTCAGGGAAAAAGATTCTTCTGGTCGGCCTTCAGCCCAGATTTCTGGAATATCTTGCCAAACAGAACACGATGCGGGTACTGGACCTTGACCCGGACAACGTGGGTACCGAAAAGTTTGGCGTTAAAATTGAATCCGGGGAAGATTTCAGGGCGGCACTTGACTGGTGCGACATGATATTTGCCACAGGCTCCACCATTGTAAACGGCACCATTACAACTTTTTTAAACGCCGGTAAGCCTGCTGTGTTTTTCGGGGTGACCATCAGTGCCCCGGCCAAAATTCTGGGGCTTTCGAGCTATTGCCATTGCGGCAGCTAAGGAACCCGGCCGGACCGGGTAAATGTTTACGGGCGGGCCTATTGAATATTTTAATTCGTAAATTATCTTAATTTTATGTAATGGGAACAGAACCATTAAAAAGAGGGATAAAAAACATGGGTGAAAATCAATTGATTATTCGGTGTACCAAGTGCAGGGCAAAAAACCGTGTACCTGAGAACAGGATTTCGGATGGCCCCAAGTGCGGCAAGTGCGGCACCCTTTTGCCGCTTGAAATTTTTGATGCCCCCGTGAACGTTACGGATGCCGATTTTGACCGGGAGGTCATGCAATCTTCTCTGCCGGTGCTGGTGGATTGCTGGGCCCCCTGGTGCGGTCCCTGCCGGGCCGTGGGCCCTATGCTGGATGACCTGGCAAAAACGTACAAGGGACAACTTAAAATAGCCAAGGTCAATGTGGATGAAAATCCGGGAACCGGCTCTAAATACCGCATTCAAAGCGTCCCTACCATGCTGTTTGTGAAAAACGGCAATCTGGTTGACCAGGTCACAGGGGCTCTGCCCAAGGAGGCTTTGGAAACCCGGATAAAATCATTTATCTGATTCAATCCCTTGCCGGATTTATTCCGTCAAGGGATTTATTTTTTGCTTTGCAGACGTTGACTATTTATACGTCCACGATGGCAATATATTTTCCCTAGAGGTGAAAAGCGGCCCTAAGGGAAAATTGAAACGTCTTCATCTTTTTATGCAGGCGCATTGGGATATTAAAACCGGATATGTGATGTCACCCATTGTATTTGAAAAATAACGCATAGATAATATAATTTTTATTCCCATTTACACCCGCCTTGAGTAACTGATTACAGATCCTCATCATCATAAAGCCCCATACCGGGAAAATGCTTTTCTGCACACTCCTGGCAGATGCCATGGCTGAATTCAACCTCAGAATGGCTTTGGATATAATTTTCCAATTGATTCCAGTAGCCCTTATCGTCCCGAATCTGTTTGCAATAGCTGCAAATGGGAAGCAGGCCGGATAGCTGTTTCACTTTGCCAAGCGCCGCTTTAAGCTTGCGGATGGTGTGTTCCAGTTTCTGGTTTGACTCATTTAATTCCCGGGTGCGTTCTTTGACCTTTTGATCCAGTTCGCGCCTGTTTTTTTCAATGGTTACAATGTCCCGGTAAGATTTAATTGCATTTCGGAACATCGTCTGCATCTTCAACGCACTCAGCTCTGTCTTTTCCCTGTAATCATCGATATCAAATGATTCGATCACATACCGTTCAGGGGCCTTGCCGGGCTGGCCGGTTCGAATAATCAAACGAATGTGTGACAAGCCCATTGTCTCCCTGATAAACCGGACCAGATCAAGGCCGGCCTCTTCTGTTTCCATGACCACATCAATCATTGCTGCAGCAAAATCCGAATCCTTTTGAAGGATGCGTTTTGCTTCTTGTCCGGAATAGGCACTTGTCAATTCAACAGGTTTTCCGTCAAAGGCAAATTTTTTAAGCCCGATCCGGGTGACTTCATGTATATCCGGTTCATCATCCACAAGGAGGATTTTCCAGTGTTCACCGGCTAAATCAACACTCTGTTCACCTGATTGGGTAAAACCTGTTGACGCTTTTGGGCCGCCGTCTGCTCCAGGCTTTTTTTCGGATTGTTTTTTTTTTGATCTTAATAATTTCATTGTTTCAGGTGCAAATTAAACTTTAGACGTTTCACCGCTTAATTTGTTGCCTTCCCCCCGCATGATTTTTAAAAGTTCTGATCTTGCCGTTTCCAGGGAAACTCCCTTTAAGGATAATTTTTGCATCAGCGCCCCAAAGGTTTCGCGCCTTTTAATACCGTTTTTTGAAAGGTTCCTTCGATCGCTGAATTCATCCATAAGGGTTGACCCGCAGGTACAGGTGCGAAACAGTGCAACGATTTTGCTGCCCCCATTGCAAAGGTCCTTTTTTAGTCCGGTGCCCCTGGGCATTTTTTCAGTCTTGCTGATAAATTCTTCAACGGTATCATAACGCTGGCCGCAGGTCTTGCAGATTTTTGGAAACGATAGGTTGGATAATGTCTGAATCCCTCTGCATAATTCGTCATCGGCTAAATTTAATATGTGCTTTTCCGTAAAATTAAATTTCTTTGGCGGGTCCTGGACAGGCGCCGGGGTCCGGCGTAATTTTGCGCTATCTATTTCATCTGCGGTCCTTACACAATTTTTGCCGGCTTTTTTGGCGGCATATACCCCGGAATCTGCGGCTTTCATAAGATCTTCATAATTTTTC
>JAKSBO010000736.1 GCA_022361095.1 Desulfobacterales bacterium
CAAAGGATCAAAAGCAGGAATTTCTCGAACCCCTGGCCTCCGGGGAGATCATCGGGGCATTTGCCCTGACCGAACCCGATGCCGGGTCTGACCCGGTGAGCCAGACCACCACAGCCGTCAAAGACGGCGATGAATATGTGATCAACGGCACCAAGCGCTTTATCACGTCCGGGGAAAACAGTTCCGTGGTCCTTGTCACGGCAAAAACGGACGAATCCAAGGGCCATAAGGGCATATCCTGTTTGATTGTTCCCAAGACAACACCCGGTCTCGTTGTAGGACATCACGAAGACAAGATGGGGCTGAGAGCATCGGACACCACGGATCTGATTTTTGAAAATTGCCGGGTACCGGCCGCCAATATTTTAGGCAAGGAGGGAGATGGATTTAAAATAGCCATGTCCGGCCTGGACAGCGGCAGAATCGGTATTGCCGCCCAGTCCCTTGGTGTGGCCCAGGCCGCCTTTGATGCCGCCCTCAAGTATGCTAAAAAACGCAAGCAGTTCGGCGCGCCCATTACCAAACACCAGGCCATTCGTTTCCAGTTTGCGGATATGGCCACAAAGATTGAAGCGGCACGGCAGTTGGTTCTTTCAGCGGCATCCATGAAAGACCGGGGGGAAAAATTCACCCGGGAAGCCTCCATGGCCAAACTCTTTGCATCTGAAATGGTGCAGGAGATCACGGCCCAGGCCATACAGATCCACGGCGGATACGGGTTTACCAAAGACTACCCTGTGGAACGGCTTTACAGGGATGCCCGGGTGTTTACCATCTATGAAGGCACCAGCGAAATTCAGCGTATTGTCATTTCCAATGCAGTGCTTAAGGATAAACGGAAACTATGATCGAAGCTGTAGTGGACGATTATATTGCATACTTTTATAAAATAGTCTCCGGCAAGTAACTGGATTTTTATAAACTTTGTTATGGGGCGAGCCAGGGTGTTGATAGACCGGCTCGCCCCATGGCTGTTAGTCGGAATGCTCCTACCGGTCCAAAAATATGTGACAGTCAACTCCTTTTTTTCAATTTTCGTCAAACGCCCTGATTATTTGGAAAATGCCATGCAACCCATTGACATTAGGATTAGATCGTTAAATACTGGAACTAAAGAGGCGAATAAATTTTGGGAACTTTTATAAAATACCTACTTTGTTCCCAAAAGATATGGAGATTAATAGAGTGCGGGCTGATGTCAAATCCGATTTAATTATATGGGCTTGCGAACGTGTCGGGGAAAGCGTAGATTCTTTGGCGCAAAAGCAACCTTTGCGTAAATTGCACACATGGATTACAGGTGAAACCAAGCCGACCCTCAAACAATTAGAATATTTCGCTAAAGTAACGCACACTCCATTTGGTTACTTTTTTTTACCTCAGCCCCCAAAAGAATCTGTTCCGATTACTGATTTACGTACCATCGGCAATGAGCATATCGAAAATCCCAGCCCGGACCTATTGGACACCTTATATATCTGCCAACAGCGCCAAGAATGGTATCAAGAATTTGCACGTTTTATGGGAGAAACGCCTCTGCCTTTCGTTGGTTCGGCCTCATTGAAAAATAATGTTATTGAGGTTGCCCAAAGTATCAGTAAAGCTCTTGGTTTTGATGTGGAAGCACGCTGTGAAATGGCAAATTGGACTGAAGCATTGCGCCATTTTATATCACAAGCAGACTCTATTGGCATAATGGTTATGGTAAGTGGTATTGTTGGAAGTAACACTCACCGCCCTCTTAATCCTCAGGAGTTTCGAGGGTTTGCTCTGTCTGATCAATTAGCCCCTCTAGTATTCATAAATGGAAAAGATACAAAAGCGGCACAGATGTTCACCTTAGCCCATGAATTGGCTCATATCTGGCTTGGAGAGACTGCACTCTCTGATATAGGGCCAGTTTCATCAGTCTCAAATGAGGTCGAGCTTTGGTGCAATGAAGTAGCCGCAGAACTCCTTGCTCCTCTGGATACTTTAGCTAATATATACAGGGGAGATATTTCATTAAGAGAAGAATTGGATCTCCTTGCAAAATATTTCAAAGTGAGCACTCTTGTCATTTTACGACGACTCTATGATGCAGGAAAGCTTACCCATGATGAACTTTGGATTGCATATGAAGCAGAGCTTAAGAGGCTATTATCCATAAAAAAAACAAGTGGTGGGAACTTTTATCTAACGTTACCTGTTAGAGTTAGCAAACGCTTTGCCCGGGCTATAGTATGTAGTACGCTTGAGGGACAAACTTTACATCGTGATGCTTTTCGGCTTCTTGGTTGTTCAAAAATTTCAGCCTTTCATGAGCTTGGCCGACAATTAGGGGTATTATACTGATGGCATACTTGCTTGATGCGAATGTGTTTATCCAAGCAAAAAATCTTCATTATGGTTTAGATTTTTGCCCGGCGTTTTGGAACTGGCTGATTGTAAACAATAATAATCAAAAAGTCTTTAGCATAGAAAAAGTCGGAGATGAGCTTGAAGCAGGGAACGATGAACTGGCAGAATGGACAGGTGAACAAGGATCAAATTTCTTCCTAAAACCTGATTCTGCTATGCTGTCAGCCCTTGGAAAAGTGAGCACTTGGGCGACAGCACAAAACTATGATCCTGCAGCGATTAACACTTTTTTTCAGGTTGCGGATTACTATTTGGTAGCTTTTGCCATTGGGCATAAACATACAATAGTTACCCATGAGATCGCCTCTCCATCAATAAAAAAGATTAAAATTCCAAATGCCTGTATTGGTCTTGATGTAAAATGTATCACGCCATATGAAATGCTGCGAAAAGAACGCGCCCGTTTTGTGCTTGGTACGCACTCAGGGTCTCCTGCGCCTTAAACCAAGAATAATATCCAAAATTTTTAAAGAAACAAAACACCAGAGGTATATATGCTCACTTCGCCAGGGATGAAGCCGGGAACAACACTTTTAGAACCATTTGTCTTTGGCTGGGGGAGAGAATAATACATTGGTATTTTTAAAATCTTTACTTCGAGACCGTTGTATTCCTGTTTTTTATATCTTTGCAGTTCTCTTCACGGGATTTTGCATGGAAAGCGTTACGGTACTGGCCGCCCCGATTCAGGTACAGGACAGTACCGGTGCAACCCTTGTTTTTGATCAGTCCCCCCAAAGCATTGTCAGCCTTGTGCCCACGGCATCGGAAATACTTGTAACCATTGGGGCAGGGGGGCAGCTTAAAGGTGCCACCTACCATGATGTGACGCTTTCGGGGTCTGATCAACGGGAGGTTGTGGGCGGATTTTTCAATCCTTCCTATGTTCATGTCAAAAAAATGCATCCGGATCTGCTCATTGCCGCATCTTTTCACAGCCAAATCATTAAGGATGCAAAAAAGTCCGGGCTGAAGGTGTTTGTTTATGGCACAAACACCCTGGACCAGGCCTGGGCCCAGATGAAAACCCTTGGCCGGATCACAGGTCATGAAGTCCAGGCACTTGATCTGGTAAAAAAGAATATGGACAACCTGGCCCATGTCAAGGCAAAGCTGGTTAAAGCAAAGATAAATGATAAACGGGTGATGCGGCTCATGGGCCGGGACAGCATCATGACGCCGGGGACCGACACCTTCCAGGCGGAAATGATCCGGGCAGCGGGCGGCCAGGCCCCGGATTTTGGAAAAACCGGCAAGATTGTGCCCGTTGATTTGGAAGAGTGGGTCCGTTTTAATCCCCAGGTCATTTACGGTTGCGGGGATGATAAAAAGGTGGCGGAAAAATTTTTTTCAACGCCGGGGTGGAAGGATGTGGATGCGGTTAAAAATCATCAGATCTATTATCTGCCCTGTGACCTGACCTGCCGGGCATCGGTTCACACCGCCGACTTTGTGGCCTATCTCTCCTCATTGATTTACACACAGGAATTTGCCGATGGAAAAAATGACGTCCATCCGTCCGGAATTATCGATGAAACCTTACTTGAACAGGATCTTTCAAAGGATTTTCCCTACGTAAACAAAGCATCCATTATCAATGCCTACGTGTTTGACTATCCCAACAAAACCCTGGCCGTGGATTTAAAAACGCCCATGACCGTTTTGTCCACCCTGGAAGGCTGGCGGGATAATATTACAACCGTGGGCAACCACTACACCCCGCCGCCCACCTGGATGCCGGGCCATCTGGCAGGCATAGATGCCCTTCGCACCCGCATCCTTGACGCCATCGGCAAAAAAAGCGAAACCACGGCACTGCTCATGACCGGGGCGGATATGGGCAACCTCTCCATCCGGACCGAAAAATTTAAAGAGATGAAAGTCACGGCCCTGGTTACGGCAGGCGTTATGTCCAATGCCGTTCGCATGGGCGCAGATGCGGGCATGTTTTATGAACCGGGCACCATTAATATATTGATACTAACCAACATGCATCTGACTCGCCGGGCCATGTCCCGGGCAATTATTTCGGCCACGGAAGCCAAGACAGCCCTGCTGGAAGACCTGGACATCCGTTCAAGCGTTTCCGGGGCGGCACATCCGGCCACGGGCACCGGCACAGACAATATCCTGGTGGCGGCTGGGCAGGGCGCACCCATTGACAATACAGGCGGGCATTCAAAAATGGGAGAACTCATTGCAAAGGCGGTTTACGCAGGGGTTAAAGATGCCGTGGAAAAACAGAACGGAATCCTGGCCGGCCGCCACGTGATTCAACGCCTGAAGGAACGAAATATCAGCATTTATGGGCTCACCGCCAAAGCCCGGTGTAATTGCGGGCATAAGAAAAGCGAATTCAACAGCATGGTGGAGCATCTGCTGTTGAACAAAGAAATTTCAGGGTTCATGGAATCGGCCTTAACGCTCAGCGATGCCTATGAGCGCGGACAGATGAAAAATCTTGACGCCTTTGACCTGTGGTGCGGCCAAATGGCGGAAAAGATTGCGGGGCAGCCCATTGAGGTCATGGATTTGACCCGGGATAATCATGTTCCCATTGTGATTAAAAAAGCGTTGAATGCGATTATGACCGGCGCCAAAGCCAGAATTGGGGAGGGAAACGAATAATGGACAGGCTAAAAATTCCGGTCTGGGTCCTGGCCCTGGTCTGTGCGCCGGCCTGGGCTTCAGCCCAAGCGACTGCACCGGCGGTCCGGGTAATTTCCCTGTCGCCTTTTATCACGGAAACCATTTACCTGCTGGGCGCCCAGGACCAGCTGCTTGCCGACACCACTTATTGCACGGTGCCTCCCGAGGCGGCCCAAAAGGAAAAAATCGGGTCCGTAACCCAGATGAATGTGGAAAAAATCATCAGTCTGCAGCCGGACCTTGTGATCTCCTCTCCCTTAAGCAAGGAAAAGCAGCTCAAGACGCTTCGGTCCCAGGGCCTGCGGATCATGGAGATCCGCAACCCCGGAACCTTTGAACAGATGTGTGCCATTACCCTGAAGATTGCGCACGCCCTCGGCAAAACGCCCCGGGCCAACGCCCTTATAAAAGAGGCATCGGATGATGTGGAGAGGGTTCGCAGACAGGTCGCGGGCTTAATTCCCAGGCGGGTATTCATCCAGCTTGGCCTTAAACCCCTTCATACCGTGAACAAAGATCTGTTTATCAATGAATATCTTATCCTGGCCAATGCCGTTAACATTGCCGGGAACCAGCCTTCGGGCATCTATTCCCGGGAAGAGGTGATTAAACAGGACCCGGATGTCATTCTCGTGGCCACCATGGGATCAAGTAAAAAGGCTGCCGTTCTTGAAAAAAAACGGTGGATGGCCTTTCCTTCCCTGACCTCTGCCAAAAACAACGAAATTCACGTACTCGACCCCGAAGTGATTTGCCACCCCACACCTGTCAGTTTTGCATCCGGCCTTAAGCAGGCGGCGGCCCTGATCCACCCGGAAATCAACATCGCCCGGGAGCCCCGTTGAAAGCCAATGCAAAATCATGGGGCCTGTTCTCCTTGGGCCTGTTCGTGCTTCTGGTGTTCACCGCAGGCCTCTCTTTATCCGTGGGCAGTGCCGATATCCGGTTGTTCGACATCCCGGGAATCATTGCCGCAGGGCCGGGCAGCGCCGAATACGGCATCCTCATGGGCATCCGGCTGCCGCGAACCCTGCTCGGCATTGCCATGGGCGGTGCATTGAGCCTTGCAGGCACCCTGCTCCAGGGCATGTTTAAAAATCCCCTGGTGGAGCCTTATACCCTGGGGATTTCCGGCGGTGCGTCCCTGGGCATCTGCATCAATATTTTATTCAAGCTCTACGCGGTCATCGGCATTATTGCCTATCCCTTATCCGGGTTTGCCGGGGCAAGCCTGGTTATTTTTCTGGTATACGGGCTGAACCGAAGCACCCGGCATATCCGTTCCAACCGGATGCTGCTTACCGGGGTCATGATCTCCTATGTGGCCTCCTCGCTTGTCATGCTGCTCATGGCCCTGGCCGGGACCGACGATCTTCAGACCATTGTGCTGTGGATCATGGGGTCATTGGACGAACCGGACATGACCCTGATCCGCATGGCCCTGATGGGGTCTTTTGCCGGCCTTGTTCTCTCCTATTTTTTTTGTTTTGACCTCAATGCCCTAGCCCTGGGCGAAGAAGAGGCCGCAAATCTCGGGATAAATACGGCCCGGGCCAGGAAAGGCATTTTTTTTATTGCATCGTTTCTCACCGGCCTCTCCGTATCCATGGCAGGGGTGATCATGTTTGTGGGGCTGATTGTTCCCCACTTCATGCGCCTGGTCACAGGACCGGACCACAGGATACTTTTAATTGCCTCCTACTTGGGCGGCGGGGTCTTCCTGCTGATATGCGATGTGATCGCCCGGACCGTGATTGCCCCACTGGAACTGCCCGCGGGTGTAATCACCGGCATCATTGGCGGCGTGGTATTCATCTGGGCCATTTCCAGGAAAAAGGAAGACCTATGACACCATCTCCGTTGGTGAGAATTGAGGATATCACCCTGGGCTTTGGCCGGCGTCAGGTGTTGTCAAATATCAGTTTTGATGTGCCGGCAGGCCGGATTGTTTCCATTATTGGGCCCAACGGCGCAGGAAAAAC
>JAKSBO010001141.1 GCA_022361095.1 Desulfobacterales bacterium
AAATCAATCATTGATTACAATACCCCTGAAAAGATTATTAATTTTGCCCAAAATCTGAATGTCAGTTTGAGTTTTTGTATCAATATTGGTATGTATCATATGAATCCCGAACGTTAAGATACCGACTTTTAAATTGTGCTGGTGATTATGAAAGAATTAACGGAGCGTATAAAGAATACTGTAAAGATAGCTCAGAACGAAGAGGAATTTCCAGAATCCCTTGCCGTTCAGGTTTTGGATATTGCAGATAATATTGAACAATATTCATCCATACCCGAGATGATCCAGGAACTTATTTTGATGGTCTCCGACTACGACATATATGCCGGAACCTGCTGCGGAATGATGGCTACCGCAGACTTTGAAATCGAACAATACTTGGAAAAAATTCGGAGTACACTTTAGGTTCATGCCATGATTAGGACGTAAAACGGCTATTGAATAAATCGCTTTGGCGTCATTATAAGATCCGTGACGGTTAATTGTGCGTCTGTTTTCTCCTCCTCTGTTTAAAAAGGTTTTATTCAAAAGCCACATGTGTTGCAGTTTTTGTCCGTTTTCACAATTGGTTATGGTTTAGCGCGCAACAGTCATGCGCCCTTTGCCCCGGGAATACGGCCAAAAATTTTCGCGCTGGTAAGCCCGGGACCGCTGCCCCGAACAAGGTTTTTTTTGATTCCTTCTATCTCCGTGTTTCCGTATCTGTTGTTTTCCTTATTTGCTGGCCCGGTTGAGGCCACGGCATCCGGAAAATGATTTTTATTTGCTTGACAGTAAAATGTAAGTCGTGGTTTACATGGCGAAGTAGTGCTTATAAAAAGCCGAAATAGTCTTAAAGGAAGAGATGGATGCTTTCTGAGATTCTGATTCAAAACAACCAAGGAGACTTTGTAGATTTTAAGCCCCTGGCGCGTGACGATGCGCTGAACAATTCAAATGAGGTTATCCGCCCGCTTCCGGAACAAAAGGGAAGGGGGTATTTTTCTTCCTTTGCAATATGTGACGGGTTGGGCATAGGGATATGCCGCTGTAAATTTGACGAAGATTACATGGCCCGGTTTACGTTAAAACATTCTTTTTTTTCTTTTATCTTTTGTATAAAAGGACACAGCTTTTTGCCGTGCGGCTTTTGCCCTGTAAGTCAAGTCTCTGTATCACCGGGCCGGTCATATACCGGCTTTTTTGATGAACGTGTTGCCGAACGCAGGATTAAGGGGCCACAGGAAGTGATTTCCGTTGCCATACATGTCTCCCCTGACTTTTTAATCAAATTGTTCTGCCCGTCCCATCTCCGGGCGGCACAATCTGCGGATCCCCCGGAAAATGTATTTAACAGCCGCCGTTTTTATAAAGACCACATCATCACATCCCAGATGAAAATTACGATATACCAAATTCTGAACAATCCCCATAAAGGCAGGGTCGGAAATATATATCTGGAGAGCAAAGCACTTGAGTTGATCGCCCTGAGATTGGAACAGGTATTTCAACCCGGTTGTTCTTCCGACTCCCCTTCTCTTTTAGATCCCGGGGAGAGGGACCGTATTTTGATGGCCCGGGATCTGCTGGTCAAAAAATTGTCATACCCGCCATCACTCAGGGAGCTGGCCCGGCAGGCAGGGATGAGCCACACCCAGTTGAATAAAGGATTCAGGACGGTCTTCGGGTGCACGGTATTTGAATACCTGAGAAATGAGCGTCTGGCTTACGCCCGGATGCTGATAGAAGAAAATCCGGACGATCTGACATGGATCGCCTATGAATCAGGATTCTGCAGCTCAAGTCATTTTGCCGCCTCGTTTCTTAAAGCATACGGCATCCGGCCCTCTGAATATCGTAAATCCATGGCCTCCGGATCACATCGGATCTGATCCGGTTGGACACCTTCTTTCCTGCCGCAATATGTTGGTGCGCCACGAGGGCGCAGGATACCGACGGATGAAAGTTGCGTCCGGGAAACTGTCGTTGATCACAGCCCGTCATCTTATATTTCCATGGGCCATAATACATCTGGCGGTTGCAAAGATAGCATATCTCCCTGGCAGACAGATCCGTCCGGCATGCGTCTGTCCGGCCAACCCGGTTAAATGATCTGGCTATGGCACAAAGGCCATGGTATATTCGGGGTTGGCAGTCATTTGAAGTGATAGACAATGGGTTGTGACATGATGCGTTATGCTTTGATCGCCATTTTACAGATGTCGGTTTTTTTTATTGCCGGCTGCAGTCTGATCTCCCCTGATCCTGCGGCTCAGATGCCCCTTGAAGTGCCTGATGCCTATGTTCATCAAACAGAAGACCCAAGGCCCCAATCCGGTGAGGCGAATCCGGATGGCGGGTGGTGGCTTTTGTTTGACATTGATGAACTCAGTGACCTGATCCGGACAGGTCTTGGTGCCAATCATGACTTAAACGTGCTTAAAGCCCGGGCGGACCAGGCCCTGGCGGATGTGAAACGCGATAAGTCAAATCCAGGCCCCACCCTTGATTATTCCCTTGGCCGCGAACAAAAGTATTCCCAATCTAAAGTTCGTGGCCAGTCAAGTTCTTCGGACCATGATCACAGCTATTCGGTTTCCCTGAATGCCGGCTATACTTTGGATCTGTGGGGTAAAAACCGTGCCGATGTCAATGCCCGGGAGCTGGAATACCTTGCTGCGCTCCAGGACCTGGAGGACGGGGCCCTGACCCTGTCAACGGATATTGCCGGTATCTGGGTGGATATTGTCTCCGTTCGGATCCGTATGCAGGTGCTTGCCCGGCAGATAGAGGCGAACCGGATGACATTGAAATTGCAGGAATTGCGCTACATTAACGGCATGGCCACGGCTCTGGATGTATCCCAGCAGCGGCAAGCCCTGGCCCAGGTCCTTTCTGCCATGCCCTTGCTTGAAAAAGAGGAAAAACAGCAGGGCAATGCCCTGGGTCTGGCTTTGGGCCGGACACCCGGGACCCCTGTGGCGGTGTCCACCACAGCACTTCCCCAAACTTTTCTGGTGGCCCAGCCCGGCATCCCCGCTGACCTGCTCAAAAACAGGGCCGACATCCGGGCCGCCCGGATGCGCCTTGATGCGGCTGCCCTGGATGTGAAATCTGCCAAAGCCGATTTTTTCCCCGAATTGACCCTGTCCGCCTCGGCGGCATTTTCCAGCGGTACCCTGGATTTGCTGTTCCAGAACTGGGTCATCTCCCTGGGCGCTGCCCTGGCAGGTCCCCTGCTGGACGGCGGGGCGCGCAAAGCCGAAATTGAGCGCACCCGGGCCGTGGTCCGTGAAGAAGTGAATACCTATGCCAAAACCGTTGCCAATGCCATTTGTGAGGTGGAGGATGCCCTGGTGGCCATTGATCGCCAGAATGCCTATATTGACCTGTTAGAACAGCAGCTTTCAGCCGTTAAAGTGACCCTTCAGGACGCCCGGGTCCAGTACCTGAACGGCCAGAGCAGTTACCTGAACTATCTTTCGGCCTGGGCTTCCATGGAAAGCCTGGAACGCCAGTTGGTCAGCGAGCAGGCCGCCTATGTCAAAGAACGTATTGCCCTTTATAAAGTAACAGGCCGAAAGGGGGCTTTTTTTAATGCCGCCCCGGCACAAGATAATAAAACCGGAGCCAAGTGATCTATGAACCAGACAGCCTCACAGACACCCCTGGGTGTAACACTTTTGAAAATTATTGTGCCTGTGTGCCTGATTGCCTTAGGGGTTGCCGGATTTTGGTACTACAAATCAAAAGCCGTGAAAGTCAAACGCAAACCTGCTGAGAAAGCCGTTCCGGTGGTGGATATCATGAAAGTGACTCCCGTCCGTGTCGTCGCACAGATCCGGGCCATGGGTACAGTCCGGCCGGACAAGGAAGTGGTCATTAAATCCCAGGTGGCCGGCACGGTTATTCAGGTGAGCCCGGAGTTTGTCCAGGGGGGATTGATTCCTCGGGGGCAGACTATGGTCCGGATTGATCCGGCGGACTATACCCTTGCCGTGAACAAGGCCCAAAGCGCATTGGCCCAGGCCCGGGCTGATTTTGAAATTGAAAGGGGACAGCAGCAGATTGCAAAAGAAGAGCTCAAGCTTATGGCCGAAATGTCCGCCAACGAGATACCGGAGACCGGCCTTGTGCTTAGGAAACCCCAGCTTGAGCAGGCCCGGGCTGCCGTGGCAGGTGCCCAAAGCGATCTTGAAGGGGCGCGCCTGGACCTGGAACGAACCAGGATAACGGCCCCCTTCCATGCCCTGGTGTTGTCCAAACAGGTGGATAAAGGCGCGATGACCGCAGCCCAGGGAACCCTTGCCACCCTGGTGGATGTATCCTGCTACCAGGTGGAAGTCCAGGTGCCCCTGGACCGCCTGGACCGGATCCGGGTCCATGAAACCCATGGCAGTCCGGCCCGCATCCGCTCCCTTTATGCGGGCCGGGAGTGGGACGGACGTGTGGTGCGGACCACAGGTGCCGTTACCGAGCAAAGCCGCATGGCAGGGGTTATCATCCAGGTGGATGACCCCTTGGGGCTTGGGCCCGCCAAAGGCCGTCCGGCCATGCTGCTGGATGATCATGTGGAGGCGATCATTGAAGGCCAGGTCTTTGATAATGTGTTTTCCCTGCCCCGGACCCTGGTCCGGGAGGATTCCACGTTATGGATATATAATGACGGACGCCTGGAGATCCGCAAGGTGGCCCCGGTGTGGATTGAAAATGACCGGGTATTTATTCAGTCCGCACTCTCCCCGGGCGACCTTGTGATTTCGTCTGATCTTCCCACGCCTGTGCCGGGCATGGCCCTAACCCTCGCTTCCCGGGAGAGCCGATAATGTCTGAACCCAACCCCGGCCCCGCCGGTCCCGCAGGAGGCAGCCCAAGGGGAGCACTTGCCTGGATGGCCGGCAACACCGTGGCCGCCAATCTGCTCATGGCGGTTTTCCTTGTGGGCGGCCTTTTCATGGCCTTTAACATCAAGCAGGAGGTGTTCCCTGAATTTTCCCTGGATTCGGTGAGTGTTTCCGTGGCATACCCCGGGGCCAGCCCCGAAGAGGTGGAGTCCGGTATTATTCTGGCTGTGGAAGAGGCGGTACGGGATCTTGAAGGCATTGATGAGATAACATCCAAGGCCCTGGAAAGCCGTACGTCCATCACCATAGAAGCCCTGGACGGGGCAGATGTCACACGCCTATGGCAGGAGATCAAAAGCGAGGTGGACCGGATCGACACCTTTCCGGATGAGGCCGAAGACCCGGTGGTCACCATCACCTCCCGGCAGCGGGAAGTGGTGCGTCTGGCACTTCACGGCAATGCGCCGGAAACCACCATGCGCGATCTTGCCGACGATATCAGGGATCGGTTGTTGTCAGATCCTGCAATTACCCAGGTGTCCCTGGAAGGCGTCAGGGAGCGCGAGATCCTGGTGGAGATCTCCATCAATACCCTGCGGCGATACGGCATGACCCTGTCCGATGTGGCGGACGCCGTCTCCACGGCGTCTGTGGAACTGGGCGGCGGTGCCATTAAATCCGGGGGCGGAGATATCCTGCTGCGCATCAAATCGCGCAAAGACTATGCCCGGCAATATGAAAAGCTGCCCATCCTTACCCGGGAGGATGGATCCCAGCTAATGTTGTCCGACATTGCCAAAGTCAGCGAAGGCTTTGAGGATTCGGACGAATGGGCCTCTTTTAACGGCAAGCGGGCCGTCACCATTGCGGTCTACCGGGTGGGAAAACAGACCCCCACCCAGGTGTCCGACGCCACCAAGAACATGCTGAAAATAATTAATGCGGATTTGCCCGGGGGGATTCATTTAAGCATTGTCCGGGATATGTCCAAAATCTTTACCCAAAGGGCGGATCTTTTGCTGCGCAACGCCTATATGGGGCTTGGCCTGGTCTTTTTGTGCCTGGCCCTGTTCCTTGAAATCCGCCTGGCCTTCTGGGTCAGCCTGGGCATTCCCATTTCATTTCTGGGCTCTTTTATTTTTTTGTCCGCAACCGACTTTACCATCAATATGGTGAGTATGTTTGCCTTTATCGTCACATTGGGCATTGTGGTGGACGATGCCGTGGTGGTGGGGGAAAATATCTATCATTGCCGCCGCCAGGGCATGAAGTTTCTGGACGCTGCCGTCCAGGGGGCAAAAAGCATTGCCGTTCCCGTATTTTTTTCCGTGATCACCAATATGGTTACATTTATGCCCATCATGTACATCCCGGGCATCATGGGCAAGATATTTAAAACCATGCCCCTGGTGGTGGTTTCCGTGTTTGCCGTCTCCCTGATTGAAAGCCTGTTTATCCTGCCGGCTCACCTAAGCCATCAAAGCCGGCCCCTGTTTTTTCCCTTGAACATTCTTGAAGCCTGGCAGGCAAGGTTTTCTGAAAAATTTGAAATGTTTATTAAATTCGTGTACGGCAGGATTTTATCTGTAATGCTTTCCTGGCGGTATGCGGTGTTTGCCTTGGGTGTTGCCCTGTGGCTGATTACCTTTGGTTATGTAAAATCCGGGAAAATGGGTATGGTTTTGTTTCCAAAAGTTGAATCCGATTACGCCTTTTGTGAAATTTATCTGCCCTACGGCACCCCTGAAAGCAAGGTCCGGCAAATGGAGACCCGCCTGGTGGCATCGGCGCAGAAAACCGTGGATGAAAACGGCAAGCAGGCGTTGTCCACAGGGATTTTTTCCCAGGTCAGTGAGAATAATATCCGGGTCAGGATTTATTTGACTGCCCCTGAGGTGCGCCCGGTATCCACCTCCGATGTCACCCGGATCTGGCGGGAGAAGACCGGCCGGGTTGCCGGGGTTGAGACCATCTCCTTTGAATCCAACCGGGGCGGTCCCGGGTCGGGCAAGGCCCTGACCATTGCCCTGAGCCACCGGGATGCGGATACTTTGAACCGGGCCGGTGAAGACCTTGCCCGGCAACTGGGTGAATACCCGATCGTGTCGGATATTGACGACGGTTCCGCCCAGGGAAAACGGCAGTTTGACATCACCCTGACCCCTGCCGGTCACCGTATGGGGCTTACCCCGGAATCCATTGCCCGTAAAATCCGTAGTGCCTACCAGGGGATTGAGGCGGTGAAAAATCAACGGGGAAGGAACGAGGTCACGGTCAGGGTCCGCATTGCCGACAATGAGCGCATCTCCGAAACCGCGTTTGAAAATTATGTGCTCAATACCCCAAATGGGGAGATCATGCTCAGGGATGCCGTCAAAACCATCAAAGGCCGGGCCTATACCGAGATCAGCCGGAGCAACGGGCGGCGGGAAATTGAGGTTTCGGCAAATGTTACCCCCCAGTCGCAGTCGGAGAATATTATCCGGGACATGAAGCAGGAGATTTTGCCGTCACTGGTGAAACACTATCCGGGCCTGTCATACGAATTCAAGGGGAAACAGGCAGATATCAAAGAGAGTGTGGGCGCCCTGGTCAAGGGGCTGGCCCTGGCGTTATTTTGTGTGTTTGCCTTGTTGGCCATTCCGTTTAAAAGTTATTTTCAGCCCTTGATCATCATGCTGTGCATTCCCTTTGGTATTATCGGGGCTGTGGCCGGCCATATTATCATGGGGTATTCCCTTTCCGTCATGAGTCTGTTCGGTGTTGTGGCCATGGCAGGGGTGGTGGTCAACGACTCTCTGGTGCTCATCGATTTTGCCAACCGCCTGGTGCGCGGGGGCACGCCTGTGGTGGATGCGGTCCGGGCCGCAGGAATACAGCGGTTCAGGCCTATTCTTTTAACCACCTTAACCACTTGCGGGGGGCTGGCGCCGATTATTACGGAGACATCGCGCCAGGCAAAGTTTCTCATTCCCATGGCCATCTCCCTAGGGTTCGGGATTCTGTTTGCCACGCTGATTACTTTGGGGCTTGTGCCCTGTCTTTACCTGATATTAGAGGACCTTAAAAAGATTTTTTCAAAATAGGGAGGAGCTGCTTTTATGACCAAAGTGGCGCTATGCGCCTGTCCGGATTATGAAGCTGTACATGTGACATCGGCAGTGGAGCGGGCCGTGGGATTGTGCGGGGGTATGGAAAGGTTTGTCCGTCCGGGACAGCGGGTACTGCTCAAACCCAATATGCTCAGTGCTGCCCCGCTGGAACACCGGGTGACTACGGACCCGGCCCTGGTCCGCGCCGTGGGAAAACTGGTGTTAAAGGCAGGGGGAAGGATCATCATCGGAGACAGTCCGGCCATTGACAAGGTGTCCCGTATTTCCCGGGTCACCGGCATGAAAGAGGTGGCTGATGAGCTGGGGGCCGACCTGATTGAATTTTGCCGGCCCGCCCTGGCCAAGACGCCTGAGGGGTCTATATACCATGCCCTGGAGCTGGACGAGGCCGCACTGACCGCTGATGTGGTCATCAATCTGCCAAAACTTAAGACCCATTGCATGATGCTTTTAACCCTGGGGGTTAAAAATCTTTTCGGGATGGTGGTCGGACCGCGGAAAAGCCAGTGGCACATGCACGCCGGGGCAGACCGGATCATGTTTGCCGATCTGTTGCTGGATATCTACCGTACGGTCAGACCGGCCCTGACCATCCTTGACGGTGTCTGGGGCATGCAGGGCCGGGGACCCAATAACGGTACGCCGTGCCATTTAGGGCTTCTTGCGGCTTCCCGTGATCCCCTGGCCATGGATTTGGCCCTGGCGCCTCTGCTTGGGGCCCATCCGGCAAATTTCCCCTTGTATGGTGCGGCGGTCCGCAGGGGGCTTGTGCGATCCGATGGTTCTGATACCCGGATGGTGGGTGATGATCCAAAGGGATTTGTCCCCAAAAATTTTCAATTGCCGGTACTGGAATCGGTCATGCCGGTGCCGGGATTTCTTTCCGGAGCAATGCGCAAACACCTGACCTCCCGGCCTGTCCAGGACCCCGGCCTATGCCGGGACTGCGGTAAATGTGCAGCGGTCTGCCCGCCGGGATGTCTTTGGTTTGCGGCGCCCCACCGGGCTGTTATTGACCACCTGGCCTGTATTCGGTGTTACTGCTGCCAGGAGGTCTGCCCTGCCGACGCCATTCACTTTAAAACAGGCGCGCTGGTGGGAATTGTGGAGCGCTTGCGGGCTATCATGCCTTAGTGAAAATTAAAAAGGCTTCGCCTGTACAATACTTTTGCCGTTGAATACACGATCTATCCTTATTCGTTAGTTTTCATTGATTTGGAGAAAATATGAATAGTAGGTCAATAATTCTATTATTAGTTTTAATTATTGCCACAGGCGTTGTGACTTGGTACTTCACCAAACTTCATTACGTCGATATTAATAACTCCCGTATTGAGGATATCATAACGCAAGAAGTGGCCCTGCTGGAAAAAGTGAAAAAATACAAGCCTCCCTGCGAAAAAATTAGTGACTCAAACAGATTCATCATAGAGAATACTAATGACTTCGTTATTATTTGGAAAATATCAGGAAACAATAAAACAATAGAGAAATTCGTTGTAAATAATAGCTTCGATAGTGCTTACGAAGAAATTGATAATATCTGCAGGTAAGTACAATTCAAATTCCAGGATTTAATTTAACAAAAATAAAAATATTGAATAACAAGCGAGTTAACTCTGACCGCACGGACGGTTTATGAATTGAATATATGGTACATCAGCATTTAAGTGTTTCTCCTGGGCCCTTCGACGGAACATTATATTCCGAATCAGGGGAAAAACTAACACTGCCTGATGGGTGGGCTTTTCTGCCGGCAGGGGATGCCGCGGTTACAAGGCGGGTAAAATTAAAGGGCCCTGTATGGGTGGTCCAGGTGAAATACCGCAGACGGATGATCTCAAAAGGAATCTGGGCTCCCGCCGGCAACATCCTGGCCGCAAAGCAGGAAGTGGCTGCCAAGAGATCAACACCGGCCTATGCCAATGCGCGGAAGCGGGAACTGGCACGAAGAGAGGCCAAGCAAAAGGCATATACACAGGAATTTAATGATCAGGTCATCAGGTTTTTGAATTTTCACCCCAGGTATGAAAAAGAGGCACAACGCCTTGGAAATATCATAACCGCCCACGCAACCCCTGTGGGCAGCGGAACCGTTGCCAGAACCCTGCGCATTCCCATTAATGAAAGAGCCCGGGCTGCCGTAATGGCATGGATGCGGCATAAGACCACAGCCTATGATTCAATGAAAATTCCACGGGTAAAGGGAAAGCGAAGAGAGGTAAGAAGGGACCTGGCCAAAAAATCAATAGACGCATTGGAAATATACCGCCATGGCCGGGACCAAAAAGAGGATTGTCCCCTGAAACAGGCATTGGAAGAATAAGGCGTTGAATGCATTCTCGTTAACAGGATGCCGGGTGGCATGGATAGGGCTCTTCAGTGATGGGGAGTCCTATCCCGATGGTCACATTTAAATTCCTAATTTATCCAGCAGCCGTTTTTCATATGTGTCACTCTCTGCAGGATAACGCAAGTCCTTTACGCCATTTTGCTTTGCCAAGGCCCAAAGGATGCTTTCCCCTGCCGGCAGTATTGTTGATACCATGGTGTAAACAGGGTCCTGGTATGCCTCTTCCGGCGAGATTATTTTCCACCCTTTTGATTTGTACATTGCGATGATGTCTGGCAAAAATACGGAATTAACAGCATTGGTATGCAAAAGAATTACATGTTTAATGCTCCGGTTAAGGAGTTGTTCAGATAAAGAGTCGTAATAGATGGTCCGGTCCCACAAATGATTAAGGTATGCGGTGCGATAGGGTGATAAATCATTATCAGGGTGGCTTTTGCGCCATGCCTGGAAGCGCTTATTGTAATACCAGTCGCTGGCATCAACACTCACAGCTCCCGAACTGTATCCATGATTCGTCAGCCAACTTCTAAATCCATCACGTTTTGATACCGTTTCCCCCTCTTTTAGATATGGAAAACGCATACGCTTAGTCCAACCGGGCATATCCTTTAACAACGCTTCATTTTTTTTTGTGTCAGTTATAAACTGTTCAAGCGTAACCTGCTTCGAACAGAAATTAAAGTGGAAGTAAGTGTGGTTGCCTATAGCATGACCGGCATTACCCCAGTTTTTTACCAATTTCATGCCCATCGGGCTGTCTACCCGTTTTCCGGCAGGAAACAAAATTGATTTGATTTGGGCATCTGACAAGGCATCCAGAATGGATGCGTTCCATGAAATGGCCTGTGCCTGAATCCGCGGATCCAGGCCATCGTCAAATGAGAACGCTATACTTTTGGCCTGAGCGGCCAAAGGCAGGCAAAGTGCTGCAATTATCAAAAATGTGATTAACAAATTTTCAGCAATAAAAGATCTTTTCATTTTTCTCGATGTCCTTATTGATCATTAAATTTGGTTTTTATTTTTCCGGGGGAGAATTAGATTAGAATATCCTTAGGTTTTGATCTGATCAATGGTAAGGTCTGGCGATACATTTTAAGGAGAACATATGTCCAACATAATACTGCTGATCGTCTGTCTTATTGCCGGAATTATGCTTCGTAAAATTTCCCAATGCCCGGCGAATACACCAGAGGCCCTTAACGCGTTTATTATTTATATATCTTTGCCGTCTCTTGCATTATACCACATTCATGCCTTGGTCATAACCCGTGAATTGATTTACACAGGGCTTATGGCCTGGATATTGTTCGGTTTGGGTGCGGTGTTTTTCTATTTTACAGGCAAAAAATTGAAACTCTCCCGGGCTACCATTGGCGCCCTTGTCCTGGTCGGGGGACTTGGGAATACATCCTTTGTGGGCCTTCCGATGATCCGGGCATACTATGGAAGCGCATGGCTGGGCGTGGGTATTGTGGCAGATTTGGCCGGTTCTTTTTTTGTGTTGTCTACCCTGGGTATTTTTGCAGCGAACTTGAGTTCTTCCGGTGCAGTGGACATTCGCAGCATCTTTAATAAAATACTGACGTTCCCTCCATTCCTGGCCTTGGTTGCCGCGTTGCTCCTAAAACAGATTCAATTTCCTGAGTGGCTTAATTTCACTCTGGTTCAGTTGGGGGGAACCCTCACGCCGTTAGCTCTGGTTTCCGTAGGGTTTCAATTACAGTTGGGCCTATTGAAAGGTGAGACTGCCCCCCTGGCCCTTGGGCTCTTTTATAAGTTGATTCTTGGGCCGGCTTTAGTGGCCTTGATCTATGTGGGGATTTTTAAAGGCAGCGGTACGGTGATGCAGGTAACTATTTTTGAGGCTGCTATGGCGCCCATGATTTCAGCAGGAATCGTGGCGTCTAATTATAAATTGAATCCGCCCTTGATTAGCCTGATGCTTGGGGTCGGAATACCCCTTTCTTTCCTGACGCTGCCGGTTTGGTATTGGCTGTTGAGAGGGATTTAGAAATAATCTCTGCACTGTTTGGTCCAGAATTTTGGCCGGGTAGTGATGTTATGATCGGACCCATCTTCTGAAATCTCCCAGTATCGGCTATGGTCAGCCTTTTATTTTGATTCAATAATTTGTTCTATTAAATCGATTTTTGCTTTATTGAGTTACGACTCACGAATTGATTACAACATGATAGAAAACAGATGTCAGTCTATTATTAAAAAATGGTTTTCTCTCAAAAAAGTTCATTTCTCGCAATTCGAACGAGAAAAATATTTTCTGTTTGTAATATTTTAGAACGGCAAACCATTCTGCACAGGAATACTAAATCTAGACTTGATTGCTATTGTCTCG
>JAKSBO010000037.1 GCA_022361095.1 Desulfobacterales bacterium
AAAGCCAAAGAATATATTGACAAGGGCGACCTTGTACCTGATGAAATCACTATCCCCATGATGATCGACCGCATCAAGCAGGATGATTGTCAAAAAGGCTGGCTGCTTGACGGTTTTCCAAGAAATAAAGTTCAGTCTGAAAAACTGCATGCCGCACTGAACGAGCAGGGCATCAAACTTGACTACGTTATCGAAATGCTTCTGGACCGTGAAATTGCCAAAAACAGAATCATGGGCAGACGGTTGTGCGAAAATGACAACAACCATCCCAACAACATTTTCATCGACGCCATCAAACCCGACGGAGACAAATGCCGGGTATGCGGCGGTGCACTGAGCACCCGCGCCGATGACCAGGACGAAGCCGCCATCGACAAACGCCACTCCATTTACTACGATACCGACACAGGCACCCTGGCCTCTTCTTACTACTTCAGAGACCAATCCGATGCCGATTTCAAGTATGTCACATTGAATGGCGAACAAGCACTGCCCGACGTAACCGCAGAGCTGATCTCCAAGCTGTAAAATAATACAACCCGGACGCATCCGACATGCGTCCGGGTCTTATTTTGATCTTCACCCCATTTTTTCCTTGCCTTAACAGCTTCAATTTGTTAAATGTCCCTTTTATAAATATTTTATGTGAAAGTCTAAATACACTTTTAAATCACTTTCATATTTTGTTATGGGTTACGTTCTAAATTCAACAGACGATATTGACCCATGGCTGCTATATTTAAATCTATTTTGAAAGGGGCGATGCTGCTTGAAAGAAATTACTGTCACAGTTATTGATAATGACGTTGAAAAAGCACTGCGTATTCTGAAGAAAAAAATTCAGAATGACGGGCTGTTCAAACGTCTCAAGGTAAAGAAACATTTCGAAAAACCTTGTCAGTACAGAAGACGTAAGATGAGAGAGGCAATGAGAAGACAAAGAATTGCCGCCTCAAGATCTCGCAGAAGACGTAGCTAAGCAATCAAATCACCCGGCATGTCAGATCCCGCATCTGACATGCCGGGTTTTTTTATGGATAAACCTATGGCCAAGATCACCTATGAGCAGTGCCTTGATAAAATA
>JAKSBO010000647.1 GCA_022361095.1 Desulfobacterales bacterium
AAGCACTACTAACTTTCTATTATAAGTATCGTCAACGATTATATATTTCTTTAATATTTACGTTCCAGCAGGCCGATCATCATGGGGAGAGGCTTAATAAATTCGGAGGATTTTCCGGTGTGGACAGGTTCCTTTGGCCTATTTTTTATTTTCACACTCATCCACATATCTGTGGATTCTTAAAAACGGAATAAACTGGGTGTCTGAAGATTCAAAATGCGTGACAAGCAGATTCCGCAATTCCAAAATATCTTCAACTAATAAATTTTCAACGTCTTCTGCGATTTCACGACGAAGGCCAAGGGCTTTTTTAACAAACCGGCGATGGGACTTTGAATGGATGTCAAGATCCGGATACCCTTTTTGGCCAAGCACTTTCTCCTCCTTTGAAAAAAGTATCTTGCTGAAATCATTGATCTCGGTAACCAAATTGACAACATCCTTTGCATCGCCCTTTTTTGTTTTCATTTCAATGAGGCGATTAAACATCTCCATAAGCTGTTTACGGCACTGATCAAGTTCAGGCACATCCACGCCGTATTTTTTGTCCCATTCAATAATATTGGTCATGGGTTACTCTCCTTTGTTCTTTTTTTTATTTTTTCCCAGCCACAGTGTGGCCATGATACCGATGGATATCAGTACGGCAATAATTACGGCAAAGGTAATGCCATGCTGCCCGAACCGCGGATAAATGACAAATGGCACCAGGTAACCGTACAAAAATGAATGCAGCATTCCGATACCAATAATTCTGATGGCAATTTTTGTCACCCCAACCGCTCCAAAATCCGCTGGTGAATATTATCAAACCCACCGTTGGACATGACCAGAACAAGATCTTTTGGCTTAAGTTCCAAGGCAAGAAAATCTATGACTTCACCGGGATCATTGAAATGGTGGGCCACCCTGCCCCGCTTGCAGATATCGCTGGTCAAACGCTCGGGTGAAAACCGCTCATTTTCAGGAATATTCTTTTTAACCCCGGGTGAACAAATACACGTAAGGTCAGCCTGGTCAAAGCATGCAGGATAGGTCTCCTGAAAAATATTTCTCATGCTGGTATTGGTTCTCGGTTCAAACACCGCAACCAAACGCCCCTGGGGATAAAAGGGTTTGACCGCAGCAATGGTCTCTTTAACGGCAGTGGGATGATGGGCAAAATCATCCATCAC
>JAKSBO010000043.1 GCA_022361095.1 Desulfobacterales bacterium
AGGGTGCCTCTAATAATTAAAATTTTATTGCAACAAAGAAATCATAGCCAAAAGGCAATTATTAGAGGCGGCCTTTAATAAAAAGGGGCGAAAAGCATATATTGCCCTCGCCCCCTGAATCATTACGATTTTAATTTTTATTGAACTTTATTCTTTTTTACCGGCATCCGCCATCATCTTAAGCATGGCATATTTTTCCTCAACCTCTACGCCAAGGGCTTCCCTTAAACGTTTTGACTCTTCGGGGAAGCTTTTTTCCAGCGCAGCAAACCGCACTTCACCACTCAGGAACTCCTGGAGGGAGCCGTCGGGCGCTTTTGAATCAAGAATAAAGGGGTTTTTACCTTCAGCGGTAAGCTGGGGATTAAAGCGGAATATGGGCCAGTAACCGGAGTCAACAGCCAATTTCATTTCCATCTGGGTTTTACCCATGCCTTTTTTGATACCCTGGTTGATACATGGAGCATAGGCGATGATCAAGGAGGGTCCGGGATAGCTTTCCGCTTCCAGGATCGCCTTAAGGGTCTGGTTTTTGCTGGCACCCATGGAGATGGTTGCCACATAGATATACCCGTAACTCATCATCATCCGGGCCATATCTTTTTTACCGATCTTCTTTCCGGATGCGGCATACTTGGCAATGGCACCGGTGGGTGTGGCCTTGGAGGACTGCCCGCCCGTGTTGGAGTAAACTTCGGTATCCATAACCAGGACATTAATATCATCCCCGGATGCCAGTACATGGTCAACACCGCCAAAGCCGATGTCATAGGCCCAGCCGTCACCGCCGAAGACCCAATGGGATTTTTTCACGAACAGATCATTTTCACCATAGATCTCTTTAAGGATGCCGGAGGAGGCATCTTTGAGAAGCTGCTTGAGCTCGGTACCGTATTTTTGGGACGCTTCAAGATCGTCCATCCCGGCGAGCCAGCCTTCCATGGCCGCTTTGATCTCATCGGAAACACCCTGTTCAATAGCCTCTTCCATCTTGGCTGCCAGGGTTTTACGCCTGGATTTTGTGGCCAGCAGCATACCGTAACCATATTCGGCAGCATCCTCAAACAGGGAAGATGCCCAGGCAGGGCCCTGGCCGTCGGCATTGGTGCAATAAGGTGTAGACGGTGCAGATCCGCCCCAGATGGAGGAGCAGCCCGTGGCATTGGCCACGGTCATTCTCTCGCCGAAAAGCTGGGTGATCAATTTTACATAGGGTGTTTCGCCGCAACCTGAACATGCACCGGAGAATTCAAGCAACGGTTTCCACAATTGGCTTCCTTTAAGGGAGTCGCGCTTCATGACATCTGTCTTGAACGGCACGGTCAAAGAGAATTTATGATTTTCTTTTTCCACGTCCACCTGGGATGCCAGGGGTTTCATTTCAAGGGCGGATGTTTTGGCCGGGCAGATATCTGCGCAGTTGCCGCAACCCTGGCAGTCAAGGGGGTTGACCTGAATTCTGAATTTAAACTGATCCAGGCCCTTGCCTTTGGCCTCAACTGTGCCAAAGGTTTCCGGGGCATCTTTGAGTTCATCATCCGTTGCCAAAATGGGAATAATAGCGGCATGGGGGCATACAAAAGAGCACTGGTTGCACTGGATGCAGTTCTCAGCGATCCATTCGGGAACGTTGATCGCCACCCCGCGCTTTTCATACTGGGATGTGCCGGCTTCAAACACACCATCCACGGAAAAGGCGGATACCGGCAGATCATCACCCTCCTGGGCATTAATTCTGCGCATCACATTGTCCACAAAGGGTGTGGCAGGCGCTTCAGCCATATCTTCGTCCGCAGCGTCTTTCCAGGATTCGGGCACATCCACTTTAACCAGGTTGTCCAGGGTCTTGTCCACGCCCTCAATATTCATATTGACGATGGCGTCACCCTTTTTACCGAACATCTTTTTGATGTCGGCTTTGAGCAGATCAATGGCCTCTTCAACGGGAAGCACATTGGCAAGGTTGAAAAAGCAGGTCTGCATGATCATGTTGATGCGGTTGCCAAGGCCCACTTCACCGGCAATTTTCACGGCATCAATATTGTAGAAGTTCAAATTTTTCTCATAGATGGTGCGCCGTACATGACCCGGAATATGTTTTTCCATATCTGCGATGGAGGACCATTCCGAGTTGAGCAGGAAGGTGCCGCCCTCTTTCAGTCCTTTCAGGACATCGTAGATCTGCACATAGTTGGACTTATGACAGGCAACAAAATCCGAGTTTTCAATCAGATAGGTGCTCTTAATTTTCACATCACCGAAACGCAGATGGGAAACCGTAAGCCCGCCGGATTTTTTGGAGTCATAGGCAAAATAGCCCTGGGCATATTTGTCGGTGTTGTCCCCGATAATGGCGATGGCGGACTGGTTGGCACCAACGGTTCCATCGGAACCAAGGCCCCAGAATTTAGCGGAGATGGTGCCTTCGGGTGCCGTGTCAAATCCTTTTTCCACTTCCAGGGAAGTATGGGTGACGTCGTCGATGATGCCCACGGTGAAATGGTTTTTCGGAGACAAGGCCTTCATGTTGTCATATATGGCCTTGACCATGGAGGGATTGAATTCCTTTGAGGAGAGTCCGTAACGGCCGCCGATGATCCGGGGGCCTTCTCCATGTTCCATAAAGGCGGTGCAGACATCCTGGTACAATGGTTCGCCTAAAGCACCGGGTTCCTTGGTCCTGTCAATGACGGTAATGGTTTCCACGGAAGCCGGTACGGTGCGTAAAAATTCCTCAATGTCAAAAGGTCTGTACAAACGCACTTTTACCAGCCCCAAACGTTGTCCCATGGCATTGAGTTTATCAATGGTCTCTTCAATGGCTTCACAACTGGAGCCCATGGCCACAATAACACGGTCCGCTTCAGGGTCACCCACATAATCAAAAGGCTGATAGTGGCGCCCGGTAAGTTCACCGACCTTTTTCATATAGTGTTTAACAATGGCCGGAACTTTGAGGTAGAAAGAGTTGGTCGCTTCCCTGCCCTGGAAATAGATATCCGGGTTCTGGGCGGTTCCCCGGGTGTCGGGGTGCTCAGGGTTCATGGCCCTGGCCTTGAACGCCCAGAAAGCGTCATAGTTAAACAGGGCCGCCATCTCCTCGTAATCAATCATTTCAATTTTCTGAATTTCATGGGAGGTCCTGAACCCGTCGTAAAAATGGAGGAAGGGAACCCGGGCGTCCATGGTTGCAAGGTGTGCCACTAGGGCCAAA
>JAKSBO010000503.1 GCA_022361095.1 Desulfobacterales bacterium
CGGCATCGGCCCCAAAGACATCCGCCTGGCCGAACTGTTCAGGCGGGCCCGGGGCAATGAAATCAGGGAACTTATTCTTGCCACCCGGACCAATGTAGAAGGCGAAGCGACAGCCGCCTATATCCGCGGCAAGCTGACAACAACAAAAATCAAAATCACCCGAATTGCATCGGGCATACCCATGGGCGGGGATCTTCAGTATGTAGATCCCTTGACTATGCAGAAAGCCATGGAAAAACGCTACGGGATTTGAAAATGCTGACACCGGAAGATATTTTTGACTGTAAACAATGTGGCCAGTGCTGCAAAGGATTTGGCGGCACCTATGTGGACGAAAAGGATATTAGAAAAATCTGCGATTATATCCCGTCAGATCCTGACACCTTTGTGGAAAACTATTGTGACATGTCCGGCTCAAGACCGGTGCTGACACTGGGGCAAGACGGCTGCTGCATTTTTTTTGATCCCCAAAAGCAATGTACCATCCATCCGGTCAAACCCTATATGTGCCGGGCCTGGCCCTATATCGCAGCCCTGATTAATCATCCTGAAAACTGGGACATCATGGCAAACTCCTGCCCGGGCATGAAAAAAGGCATCCCGGCCGAAGATATTTCACGCATAGCTGCCATGGAAAAAGAAAAACTTGACCGGGCATTCAACCGTTAACGGAGTCCCTTATACAAACCTTTGAACTGGCGGGCGATACTGTCACGCTCATAAACAATCTCCACCCGCCGGTTCCGGGCCCGGCCCTGGGCCGTATCATTGGTGGCCACGGGATGATACTGGGCATATCCTTCTGCGGAGATATAAAAAGGCGCCACCCCGTTTGCGACCAGCAATCTGACAACCGTAGAGGCCCTGGCCGAAGAGAGTTCCCAGTTCGATGGATAAACGGCTGACGTAATGGGCTCGGAGTCGGTATGTCCCCGAACCTTTACGTGGTAGGCAAGTTTGGCCAAAACCGACGCCACTTTCTCAAGTATTTCCAAGCCCTTGGGAGACAACTTGGTGGCACCGGCCGGAAAAAGCAGCAGGTCGGACATGGTAATCACCACACCGGCTTCGGTTTTAGTAACACTAACCTCTCCGCCCAGTTTATTGAAAAGGACCAGTTCCCTGATTTCAGAAACGATATCATCCATCTCTTTTTCAATCATACCGCCGAGCTCGTCTACGGACTGATTTTCAACTTCTTTTTCCGAAGGCACAGGACGCATGGTCAACCCTTCCCGGGTACCGGATTCAGGTACTGCCTGGGCCCCCAGGGCACTTCTCAGGGATTTGACCAGTTCTTTATAAGTCTCCTGCTGGGTGGTACTC
>JAKSBO010001041.1 GCA_022361095.1 Desulfobacterales bacterium
CCATCCATAAACGGTGCCATGCTCACCAACGTCGGCAACCTTACCCTGTTTCGTTATTGTTTTTCAAAATTCGAAATCCTGACCGGAGGTGACGGTATATCTGCTAACCTGAAACAAAGCCCCTGGCTTTTAATGGTGGTACCTCTCTACCTCGCCGCTTTGATCTTTAACTGCCGTAAAATCATAAAAGAAGAAAAAACAGATGTGATTCATAGCCACTGGATCATTCCCCAGGGATTAGCCGCTGTTATATGCCGTGGTCTTTTCAGGATTCAAGTCCCCATTGTTGTAACGTCTCATGGCGGAGACCTCTTTGGCCTGAAGAGTGCTATGATGACAAGCATTAAGCGTTTTGTGCTTGCAAGGGCGGATCATGTAACCGTAGTGAGCCGGGCCATGAAAACCTATTGCATAAGGCATCTTGGGTGTGATCCAGACAAAATCTCTGTACGTTCCATGGGTGTTGATTTAAAAAAACAATTTGTTCCAAGCCAAGACAGACCTGATCCATTAAAACTGGTTTTTGTGGGAAGGCTTGTGGAAAAAAAAGGCGCTGATATCCTGATCCGTGCAATGAGAATAATCTTGGCTGAAATTCCGGATGCCCGCCTTGATATCTTCGGAGACGGCCCTGAACTTGAGCCCTGTAAGAATCTGGCAAACGATCTTAAAGTGTCGGATCATATCAGGTTCCATGGGGCAGAACCAAACAGCCGGGTACATATATGCTATCAAAAAGCCGGCATTGCCGTAATGCCTTTCAGGATTGCAAAGGACGGGGATCAAGAGGGGTTGGGGCTTACCACGGTTGAAGCCATAGGCTGTGGATGTTCAGTGGTTGCCTCGAATCTTGTTGCCGTAAGGGATGTTATTGAAGACGGTCAAACCGGATTTTTGGTAACACCTGAAGATCCAAAACTCTTAGCCAACAAAATCATAAGCATCATCAAAGCCCTTACAAAGAGTAAAATATTATGTCCTGGGGCACGGCAGCAGGTTTTAAAAAAATTTGACTGGGATATTGTCGCCAAAGATTATGCTGCGTTTCTGTCTAATGCAACAGCACTGCGCCCATAACAATTCAGGGAAAAAGACTGTCTCCGTACAACCTCTCTACTTGCCCTTATATTGCGTAGATTGGCAGGTTGATTTACCTGACAAATGTCAGGTAATTTTACCTCTCCCCCAAAAGGGTAGGTCCGGTGATTTTCGTCACCGGATTTAAAGCAGACATCAGTCTACCGCACTGAACTCTCCCTCGGCATCTGAGTCCCCTATCGTATACCTCCGCGTCACTCAGTAATCAATATATCGGCACATATATAAATCAATTCGGTACTAATGCTTGCCGGTAGAAAGCTTCTGTTTTAATAATATATATCGCACCAGAGTCAATTTTCCGGCTCCTGCGGGGCCGGCAGAGCTACAGGGAAAGATGTGGTCAGCATCAAAACCTAAAGGAATTTCTGTTTTTCCCCAGCATTTCTGTCATATCAGTTCCATCTAAGTTGAATTTCTTTTAATAATTTTCAGCAGCAGGCCTGGCAATAAATCATAAATCAAAATGTTCATTGGCCCTTTTATTAAAAATCCATGATTTCTTGTTGTTTTTCCTCCATCTGAATGCCAATTGCCTGCCTTATTTTATTATAATACAAAAGAACTGGTAAATCCTGTCTTGCCTGTCTTAGTTTCAGCCCGTCTAAAATATACTGTACAGGGTAAGCATCAAGCAACTCACGGACGAAAAATTTGGTTTTTTCCATACAACCTTGGTCAATACTGTTTTGAATCAGGCATAACCTGACGAAAAAAGGGTGATTGGTATTGGCTTTCAATGCTTTTTTTAAAAACCGCTCAGCCTTATCATAATGATTATTTACCATGTTGACATATCCGAAATATGTTATGGTCTGAGAATCAAATGGGGCTGCTTTAAACGCAGCAAGGGCCGGTTTCAACGCTTTATCAGGTTGCCGGGCCTGCAAGTACATACGGGTTAAAAGATTAAGCGCATTTGTAGTTGTTTTCTTCTGAAAAAGCCGGTCAAACACTGACAGGGCTTCCTTAAGCCGGTTTTGCGTCAGCAATGTCTTGATATAGTTCATTGCAAAAGGGGGAACCATTTTAGTTTCAATGGATTTTTTACCATATTCCAGTGCTTTTGCAACATTACCCACTTGCAGATATGCGAAATGGAGGCGATCATACGCAAGTGCTTTTGCATAGGCCTGTGTACTGGCATCCAAATGTATGGACGTTTCATAAAGATTTATAGCAGTTTGCCAGTCCGCAATTTTTTCATAATACCGTTTAGCAAGAATTTGATAGGGTCTTGCTCTACCAGGTGCTTTTTCAATAGCGCTTTCCCATAATGTTTTTTCAGTTTTCCAGTCAAAGTTGCGGGTATAAGTCCCCATTCCAACTGCAATTATAATTGCTGAAATAAAAAAACTGCCCATCAAAAATATGCTCTTTTTCTTTTTCCTATTTTGATAATCGACCAAATAGGTTACCAACCACACGCACAGGGGAACAAATAAAAACATTGATGGCACATAATTACGATGTTCAAATACAAGCTCCAGATTAAGGAACGTTGATTCAATACCATGGTTCAGAAGAAAGAAGAGAATGGCAAACCCTATCAAGGGATATTTTTTTTGCAGCACTAATCCGGAAATAAAAAGAGAGATCATAAAAAAAATGGCAAACAGTGTGGTCCAAGGTGAAAAAAGAGTTTTGGAGATGGCAATATCGTGTGCCATTGAAAATTGGGAGGATAGAGGATAAAAAAGCTGGGACAAATAAAGACAAACCACCCTTGATTGGGTCATTAATCGCTGCACCGGGGTAAAGGGGCGATTATCATATGTATTAACCAACCTGAAGATATCATTTCCTGTCCAAATATTGGCAACGACAAATAAAAAAAGGATAAGCGCTAAAACTACCAGAATAATTTTTGGTTTGAGAAAACTTTTTATCGTTATATTTTGAAAAAAAATCCCTTCCAGTAAAAGTGCGGAAGGAAGAATTAAAATGGTATTTTCTTTTGAAAAAAAAGCCAGCACACCTGCGAATGCAAACGCACAGGAAAATATTACTTTTTTACAGGCAGAATCTGCTTGACGAAATTGTACATAAAAATATAAGCCTGCAATGTAAAACATCCCTGCCAGAGACGCCATGCGCTGGACAATATAAGTAACCGCCGAGGTATGAATGGGATGAATTACCCAAAGGACAGCAACCATTAAAGCGGCCTGGTATTGAATGGACTCATCTTTTATCCCTGCCCTTGGCGTGGCAAGAATTAAACGAAGGGATAGGAATAAAAAAATACCGGAAATAATGTGAACCAGGATATTGACGAAATGATACCCAAAGACCTTGTCCTCTCCTGCGTACCAGTTTAGAGCAAATGAGAGCATGGCAACAGGACGATAAATTGAATCGCCCTTGTATAAACCACCATTTATGGACGCATGCAGACTTTGAATAATTGATTCGAAATTCAGTTCAATAGGATGTATTCCCGGATTTTCGATAATATTGGGGTAATCATCAAGATGCCAAGTAGCATTCAAGCCATTGCTGTAAACCAGAACCGTTATGACTGTAATTAATAGAACGCCTATTGGGTTACAGCATTTTTCCTCGTGAAGCATGGCTCATTCACCTTTTCAGACAGTCTGTCTACGATAAAAAACGCCAAAATCAGTCTAAAAACATAAAGGACAGATAAAAAAGTTGGCAGAGGAAATGCTTCCTTTGCCAACATAATGCGTTTTTAAATTAAATAAAAAATATTGAACTAAAAAACACCGATAGCGGGTTTAGTCGCCTCACCGTCCTGATCCAAGGTAAAAACGGCATCAGTGGTATCACCATCAAGATCGCCTGTAGCAGTAATCGTATAACTTGTTGTTGCGGCAGTAACAGAATAACTATAATAGACCTCTCCTGCAGGTTCAAAACCTATTGTGCCGAATCCGCCTTTATCAGTCCAAGCCCTTTTTGCCTTACCCGGATTGCTGTCCGGGCTTTCAGTGCAGGTCTTGTACGCATCTTCCTCAGCATTATAAGCTTCCAGTGAGGTTTTTATACCACCAATATTGGTCTTGGCTTCTGAGGTCTTGGACTTAAGCTGGTAATTCAGGAAGTTGGGAATGGCAATGGCAGCCAGGATACCGATAATCGCCACAACAATCATCAGTTCGATCAGGGTAAAGCCTTTCTCGTTGTTTCTCATGTTTTTGATAAATTTTCTCATTTTTACTCTCCTTATTGTTGGGTTAAATGATGTGACAAACTATTTTCATGAATGACAATGCTCATTGCAACAGCAATGCCAGAATAAACCACAACTCACATTTACTTGTAACATATTAATTTTAAAAGATTTAATTTCACGAACTAAAATACTGTAAAACACTAAAAAATGATTTTTCGACGAAACTTAACAAAAAGGATATGCCGGTTGACAAAAAATGTCAACATAGATTCCCTTCTGTCGTATCACTATCCCGGGATTCATTTTTATCCGGCTTGATTTTGTCCAAACGGTACCTGAAGGACCTTAAGCTTAAATGTAATAGCTCGGCCGCCTTACTTTTGTTCCCCTGGGTTATTTCCATGGCCTTTTTGACATATGCGCTCTCAATGTCAAAAATAATTTTGTCCAGGTCCACACCGGAGGCCACATCTTCAAGATCATAACGGTCGTTCGTAATGCCCTCTATCCAGCGCCGGCGTTTGTATGAAGAGATGGTCAGGCTTTCGGGGAGGATTATATTGGTAGAGGAAAGTGCCACAGACCGTTCGATCAGGTTTTCAAGCTCCCTGACATTGCCCGGGAAGGAATACCGGTTCAAAAAATCAACGGCATAGGACGACAGCTTTACGATATCCTTGCCCAATTTTTTTGAGTATTTCTCTACAAAATGGGAGGCAAGTAATTCCACATCCCCTTTTCTATCGCGCAAGGGGGGTACCTTAATAGGGATTACGTTAAGGCGAAAAAACAAATCTTCCCTGAAATTGCCGTCAATGACCTCTTGTTCCAGCTTTTTGTTGGTGGCGGAAATAATCCTGACATCCACATCAATTTCCCGGGTGCCGCCCACGGGTTTGAACCGGGTTTCCTGGACTGCGCGCAAAAGCTTTACCTGGAGAAAGGTGGACAGTTCACCGATTTCATCTAAAAAGATCGTGCCGGTATTTGCTGCTTCAAACAAGCCCTGCTTATCTGCCACAGCACCTGTAAATGCGCCTTTGACATGGCCGAAAAATTCGCTTTCCATAAGCGTGTCCGGGATTCCGCCGCAATTGACCACCACAAATGGATTGTCTTTACGCTCGGAATTATCGTGGATGGCCCGGGCGATAAGCTCCTTGCCTGTGCCGCTTTCACCGGTGATCAGCACATTGGTTTTGGTGGGGCCGATCTGGCGTATTCGCTGGTAAATCGCCTGCATGCCCGGGCTGTTGCCGATGATGCGGTTGAAGTGCAGATGGTTTTTAAGTTCAGTTGACCGGTATGCTTTTTCCTGGTCCAGGGTTAAAAGTTCCAGGGCCTTGGCAATGGTGGCGCTAAGCTCATTGTTGTCAAAGGGCTTGGGTACAAAATCGTAAGCCCCTTCGTTCATTGCCTCCACAGCGATTTCCGTCGTGGCATAAGCCGAGATCATGATTACCACGGTATCCGGATGCTCTTTTTTAACAGCCCGCAACACATCAAGCCCTGTAATATCGCCTAAACGAATATCGGTGAGCACCAGGTCATATGTCTTCTGTTTAATGTTGTTAAGAGCCTGCTTGCCGTTTTTGGCAAGAGTGACCTGATACCCTTTTTTGGATAAAAGCATCTCCAGGAACTCACGCATACTCAGTTCGTCATCTACAACCAGGATGCTGTGTTCATCTGTCATCCGAATATCCGTCCCAAGGATTAGTTATATTAACACCGGCCTGAATAAAATCTGACACTTTCCTTGTTACAATCGTCAGTTTATGCACTATAGCCGTTGCAGCAATAAAATAATGGCGGTATGATTGGGGATCAGGAGGGAAATGGAATTTTAATCATCCCTGGCGTATACAACCCGGCCGCCAACAATGGTTATAGCAGCCGCCCCCGTAAGTTTGCGCCCGGCAAAAGGCGTGTTACGTCCTTTGCTTACAAACGCATCAGGACTCACAGTCCAACCGGCATCCATATCAATAAGGGTGAGATCTGCCGGGTTACCCGGCACAATATCGTTGTTAATTCCCATGAGCGCTGCCGGGGCCTTGGCCATTTTTTCCACCAGTTGTACCAGGGTCAAATGGCCCTGGGCCACAAGATCCAGGCTTAGGCCTAAGGACGTTTCAAGTCCCGCAATACCGAATGCGGCCTGGTCAAACTCCACCTGTTTTTCATCTTCGGCATGGGGGGCATGGTCCGTGGCAATCATATCAATGGTGCCGTCGATCAGCCCCTCAATAATGGCTGCCCGGTCCTTGCCGCTGCGCAGGGGCGGATTCATCTTGAAATTGGTGTCATAGGGCGGAATATCGGCATCGGTAAGGGTAAAATAATGGGGAGCGGTTTCACAGGTGACAGGTATCCCCTTTGCCTTGGCCTGCCGGATGGCGTCAATGGACTGGGCCGTACTCATGTGGCAGAAATGAACCCTGGCACCGGTCAGCTCAGCCAGGGCGATATCGCGCATCACCATGACGGACTCCGCAGCATTGGGAATTCCTTTTATTCCCATCACCGTGGCAGGCAACCCTTCGTTCATGGATCCGCCTTCGGCAAGCCGCTTATCTTCGGCATGAACAAACACAGGTATATCTAAAGATTTGCAGTATTCCAGGGTTCGCCTCATGAGCTGGGAATCGGAAACCGGCATACCGTCATCGGTCACGGCCCGTATTCCGGCTTTTTTCATATCCGCAATATCGTTGAGTTTTTCCCCCTCAAGATTTCTGGAGATAGCCCCGGCCGGATATACCCTTGACGCATTTGCCTTTTGTGCCTGGGCGATTATAAAGGCGGTCACCTGGGCATTGTCATTCACAGGTTTGGTATTGGGCATGGAACAAACGGCGGTGATCCCGCCTGCCGCAGCCGCTTTCAAACCTGTCTCTATGGTTTCCTTATATTCCTGGCCGGGCTCGCGCAAATGGACATGCACATCTATGAGTCCCGGCACGGCGACCAGTCCCTGGCCGTCAATAACCGTGATATCACCTGAATTTTCAGTGGCTTCAGGCAACTGTCCCGGCGCCGTAACCGCCTCAAAAAAACCATCCTTAATACTGATATCCTTTAATCCCTCAATGTTACCAGGGTCAACCACCCGGACGTTTTTAATTTGAATCTGCATTTTTACTGCCTCCTGACACCAAATAAAAAAGGGCCATGCGCAGGGCCACCCCATTGGTCACCTGATCCAGAATCACGGATTGTTCACCATCCGCCACAAGGGTTGAAATTTCAACACCGCGGTTCAACGGTCCCGGGTGCATGATCAGGGCATCCTTTGCCGCCAGGGCCAAACGTGACGGGTTCAACCCGTAAAGGCAGGCATATTCGCGCTCGCTCGGGAAAAGCAGACTGCCCTGGCGCTCCTTTTGAATCCGAAGCATCATGACCACATCCGCATCCGTCACACACGCATCCATATCCCGGGCCACGGTGCAGCCCAGTTGCTCAATACCGACGGGGATCATGGTCCCGGGTGCACAGATGTTTACCTTTGCGCCCATTCTGGACAACCCGATGATATTGGACCGGGCCACCCTGGAATGGGAAATATCACCTACAATGGACACCTTTAATCCCTCAAACCCACCTTTTTCCTCCTGGATGGTCATCATGTCCAAAAGGGCCTGGGAGGGATGGGCATGTGTGCCGTCTCCGGCATTGATGACCGAACATTGAACCCATTTTGCCACCTGGGACGCCGCCCCCGAAGATGAATGCCGCATGACAATGATATCCGGTTTCATGGACTCAAGGGTTCTGACCGTATCCCTTAGTGTCTCCCCCTTGACAATGCTGGAGGAAGATTTGGATATGGCCACCGTGTCCGCGGAGAGCCGCTTGCCGGCCAGCTCAAAGGACATTTTGGTCCGGGTTGACGGCTCCTGGAAGAAAAGCACAATGGTTTTGCCCCGGAGGGTGGGCACCTTTTTAACGGCCCGTTGGGAAATTTCCTTCATTCCCCGGGCCGTGTCCAGGATATACGCGATCTCCTCACGGCTCAGGGAATCGATATCCAGAATATCTTTTTTTTCAAACCGCATTTATATAATTCCTTAAAACAGCAAGGTGCCGATCCGGTTAAAACGAACGCTGAAATGCGCTTTGTCCCAGGACCAGTAAATAACAATGGCTTCGCCACGCACTTCACTTAAATCCACAAATCCCCAGAACCGCGAGTCATGGCTGTTGTCCCGGTTATCTCCCATGACAAAGAGCTTATTGGCCGGCACGGTTATTTTCCTTAAATTATCCCGGGGGGTGATCTGCCCCGGTAAAATCCGGTGATCCTTAAACTGGGCCCAGGGCTGGTCAGTGACAAGTGTGTCATTGACATACAGTTTTTTATTCACGATCTCCAGGGTGTCGCCGGCAACGGCAACAACCCGTTTGATGTAATCCTTGGACGGATCTTCCGGATATTTGAACACCACAATGTCACTGCGCTCGGGGTTTTTCACCGGGATCAGGGTTTTCCCGTCGGTAAAGGGAATTTTCACCCCGTAAATAAATTTGTTAACAAGAATCTGGTCCCCGATCTGAAGGGTTTCAAGCATGGAACCGGATGGAATTTTAAAGGCCTGGATAATAAAGGTACGGATAAACAAAGCAATAACAACGGCAATGAGAATCGCTTCGATATTCTCCCGCCAGGCGCTTTTCTTTTTTTGACTCATTTTGTCTTCTTTGTTTTTATATTTAACAGAACAGATGCTGGGGGACTCCGATATAAAATCTGGATTTCTGAATTTCAGTTTTCAAAATCCGGGCAATTTTTCTCGCCTTAACCATACTGGACAAAGGCACTGTGTGAACATCCTCTCCCTTAATGGTGATGGTCCCGCTTTTAAGCTCGGCATAACTGACCTGACCATAGGTTTTGCCGATCCCTTCGGGATAATCATGCCCATAATCTATGATCTGGGTAAAAAGCGCGTCGTCAGAGACTGACGTATATTTAAGAATCTCTTCATTTAAAATGGGAATGGGAATGCCAAGCCCCACAGACAACGACACGCCATAGCCGCGGATACTCTGGCCGACCAGCCACTCAGGGGACATCTGCTTAAGATCTCCCATCACGCTTAAGGTCCCTGCGCCGCTTAAGGGCACACCGTTGAGGCCTCTATCCACATCTTTTTTATGCTGGGTGCCGGTCCAGGTCACGTATCCCTGGGCCCCGCCCAGAAAAATCCGTGTACCCAGCCCGATGGTTTTCAAGTAAGGGTCGTTAAACAAGGGGCTTAAACACCCTGACGTGGAATAATTGGCATTGCCCACATTGGGCTTAAGGGTGCCCATATAGGTGTACTTGGTTTTGTCTGAGCGGTTGATGGCGCAATTATAATTTTGATATGCGTTTCTCGGGTTGCACAATATGGCGTTGGGCAAATCTTTTAATGTGACCGTTTTCTCAATGGCCAGATTGGGATAACAATCCGTGCCGTAGCTTTCCGCCTTTAAATGGACCTGTTTCCCGGCCACAAGATCCTGGATGACATGCCCGCCCCCGTAATTGAACTCACCCGGGTGGTATTTATTCAAAGGATCTTCTTCACAAACAGCCGTGGCACCCAGGTAGCAGTCCACGGCAGCAATGGCCGAATAAGCCGGCACATTATTGAACCAGGTTTTTGTTGTACGGATGACAGGCTTTGACTGGCCGATATTTATAAACGCCCCGGACGAGCACATGGGCGCAAAGGTGCCTGTGGTCACCACATCCACTTTGCGTGCCGCTTCCACAATACCTTCTTTGTCTGCGATATCAATAATCTCTTCCGCCGTTACCACCACGGCTTCGCCGGCCGCAATTTTGGCGTTTATCTCTTCATAGGTCTTATTCACCTGAAAGGTGTTCATGGGTTAAATTATCCTGATTTTTTCTAAAACGTTAGATGTTTACTGAATCTGCATTTTAACGGACTCAATTTTTGAGGTGATATTATTTTTTATCCAGGCCCCATCCCACCACTCCACGGGATTGATGCAGACATTGTGAAGCATCATGCCAAAATGCAGATGATCTCCGCCGGCAAGGCCGGTCAGGCCGGTTCGGCCAATGATATCATTCTTTTTGACGATATCGCCTCTGGCCACGTTTAACTGGCTTAAATGGGCATAAAGGCTGGCAAGGCCTAGGCCGTGGTCAATGATAATGATATTGCCGAAAATGCCGACACTTTCCGCCATGATGACCCGTCCATTGTTGGCCGCCCCCACCGGCGCATTGGATGTGGATGCCAGGTCAATACCTAAATGGGTGGAGTGACTGACGACTTTTCCATTGTATTTGTACGTACGCCTATCTGCAAACCGGGCCCGGTTTGCAGCCCCGCGCAGACGACTGAAACGCCCTTCCCAGAGTAATTCGGCACGGGTATCCGAAGGCACTTTGGCCACGGTTTCCACATTTTGCTGCCGAAGGGTTTCATTAATATATAAAAATTTTGCCAGCAATGGATTTTGATCCGTCAGGAACTGCGCTTCCTTGGGCCCCAAGTCGAAGTCAGGCATTTTGAATTCCAGAAAACCATCTGAAATCTGCAGAGTATCGTTTCTGAAATTTTTATCTTTAATATAATGATAAAATCCGCGTTTGGTCTCATTTCCGGCCAGATCCCGGGCTTCTACGGCAATACGGGTATCCGGTCCCTGGGTATGATCCAGGGCGAACAGGGCTGTTATCACCATGGGATCATCAAACATACCGGAATATCCGGGAAAAAAATTCTCACCTACCCGGACCCCGCTTTGCACATTCTCTTCATCAAGTTTATAAATGACAAGACCGGCGCCGCCTTTGGATACATTATGCTGGGAGGTCAGAATCTGGAGCC
>JAKSBO010001169.1 GCA_022361095.1 Desulfobacterales bacterium
GAATTTTTATGGCAGGAAGGGCATACGGCCCATGCCACCAAAGATGGGGCCATGGAACGCACCCTTCAGATGCTGGATGTTTATGCCAAGTTCGTTGAAGAACGGCTGGCCATGCCGGTGGTCAAAGGCCGCAAAAGTGAATCCGAACGATTCCCCGGGGCCGATGACACCACCTGCATTGAGGCCATGATGCAGGATAAAAGAGCGCTACAGGCCGGTACCTCTCATTTTCTGGGCCAGAATTTTGCCAAAGGGTCCAACATCAGATTTCAGAGTGAAGCGGGCCAGGAAGAGTATGCCTGGACCACCTCCTGGGGAACATCCACCCGGATGATCGGCGGCATGATCATGGTGCACTCCGATGATGACGGCCTGGTGGTTCCGCCCCGCATTGCCCCGGCCCATGTGGTGATTCTGCCCATAATCAAGAAAGGGGCTGACAATTCAAATGTCCTGGAAAGTGCTGAAGAACTCAAATCGCGCTTAAGGCAGCAGACCTTTCACGGCCTGCCCGTGGAAGTGGAGATCGACAGCCGGGATATCGGTGGTGCCAGGGGCTGGGAATGGGTGAAAAAAGGTATTCCGGTGCGTGTGGAACTGGGCCCCCGGGACATTGAAAACAACAGCGTGTTCATGGCCCGCAGGGATACGGGTGAGAAAAAGGGGATCGATAGAGACGCGTTCATAAATAACATCTCCGACATCCTGGATGATATCCAAAATAACCTGTTCCAGCGCGCCCAAGCTTTTCGGGAAGCCCATACCTTTTCCATTGATGAAAAAGACAAATTTTACAAGCTGTATAAAAAAGCAAAAGGGTACAACAACGGCGCATTTGTCCTGGCCCACTGGTGCGGATCCGGCCAATGTGAAGAAAAGATAAAACAGGATCTGTCCGTAACCATACGGTGCATTCCCTTTGACAGTCCGGACGAGGAGGGTTCCTGTATTTGTTGTGGTGCAAAAAGTGACCGGCGCGTCCTGTTTGCCAAAGCATATTAAGCATGTGCCAGGGACAAGGTAAGAGCCGGTAGGGTAAAATGATTCGAATCACCGACATATTGGACA
>JAKSBO010000241.1 GCA_022361095.1 Desulfobacterales bacterium
CAGATATATTTTGAGAAAAGCCTTGCCCTTGAACCCGGCAATGCCGCGGCAGTCAACAATCTTGCCCTGAGCCTAGGCATGCAGGGCAAGGAGGCCCGGGCCTTTGACCTGCTGCGCCGGTACCAAAGCCCGGAAGATGCCCGGCACAATATGGAATATATCCGGACCCGGCGCGAAGAGATCGCCCGGACCTGGGAAAGAGCATTCAAAGTCCAGGCTCGAAATCCCCTTGACCCCGGCAATGACGATGCCGCCGCAGGCCTGCCGGGGGATGGGGCCGATGACGTATATAAAAACTATCTGAATGCCGTAAAAAAATCTGAATAGATAATCCGGGTATATACAGTGCAATGCCCATAAGCGTGGGAGAGTGAGGGCTTTGATTTTTTTCGTACGATTTGTGCCGAATATCGCCCCTTGAATTGTCTTGACATTGTATGGCAAAATTTTTTATGTTCCCCTCAGCTACATAAAGATTACAGGTATATCCGTTTTACAAGGCTAAAACCTTTGAAACCGGATACGGGAATATTGTGAAATTCAATAACGGACCCGCCGCTGTAACCGGGGATGAAAGCTGTAAAAAAGTCACTGTTCTGAATTGAATGGGAAGACACGGCAAGTAAAATGATCCGGAAGTCAGAAGACCGACCTGTTTGACTTGACGACGGAAGGGAATCTGTCGTTCAAATTCTGGATTGAAAAGCGGAAATCCAGGCGATGATGGTATCGTCTGGATTTTTTGTTTTTCGGGAGACAAGAAAATGGTCGTTGATTACTCCATTCTGAACCATTCGCCGTTCAACACGCTCACGAATGATGCTGCCCGCATGAAAGTCAAAAAGGGATTCCGCCGCATTTCCATTGAGCCTTACACACTTATGGCGAAACAAAACTGCACGATGAATCAAATCGGATACATCTGCTCCGGCAGCCTTTTATATTTTTCCGTGGCGGAAAACGGAAACATCATCCGAAAAGGCATTGCTGAAACCGGCAACTATTTTGGCCTCGAAGGCCTGCTGTTCGATAAAGGCAAGGCCATGTTCGACATTCTGGCAATGACCCGCCTTGAGTGTTTGGTTATTGAAAAACAGGCGTTTGTCGATATTTTGAAAGAAAGTGACAGACTGAATATTTTTTTTAAAGCGCTTGCCCGAAAAACAATTCACCGGGATTTTAGCGGCGCACTTTCCTTGAGGGCAGAGGGCAACGAATCTGAAGCGCTGAAGCAGGAATTGAGAATTGATAAATCCATTGACTTTATAAACGCCAATTACACCGATCAGATCACCCTGGATCAACTGGCCGG
>JAKSBO010000105.1 GCA_022361095.1 Desulfobacterales bacterium
GTGGTCAACGAGCAGCTCGAAGTTGTCTACACCACAGGCGATTCAAGGGGAATATTCACCCTTCCTCCGGGAAGAGCCGTTTATGATATCACCAAAATGGTCAGTCACGAAATTGCAATCCCGTTGGCCACAGGCATTCAAAAGGTATTTCGGACGAATGAAGAAACCATTTATACCAATATAAAACTGCGTGAAAAGAAAATTGAACGTAATTTACGGTTGAATATAAGGCGCCTTCCGGGAAAAAGGACGGACGAGGCACTTGTTGCCGTTATTGTTGAAGATATCAACGAAATAGATACGGACGATATAACACTGAACGAATGCAACCTGGATGCAGAGACGGACCAGAGGCTCCAGGATCTCGAACAGGAGCTGCAATTCAGCCGGGAAAATCTCCAGGCCACCATTGAAGAGCTGGAAACATCCAATGAGGAGCTGCAGGCCACAAACGAGGAACTTCTGGCAAGCAACGAAGAGCTGCAAAGCACCAATGAAGAACTGCAAAGCACCAACGAGGAATTGTATACGGTAAACAGCGAATACCAGAAGAAGATTATGGAATTAACCGAGGCACAGAACGATATTGAAAATCTGCTGTCAAGTTCCCGGATCGGTACCATTATTCTGGATGAAGATCTTTCAATCCGGCATTTTTCAAAATCAACCGCAGACCTGATTAATATATTGGACAGCGATATCGGCAGGCCGCTGGCACACCTGTCCCATAAAATTTCCGATTTTGATTTAATGAAGTCCGTGCAAACCGTTCAACAATCCGATGAGACCATGGAAAAAAAGATAAAAAGTGAAAACGGCAGGCTTTTCCTGATACGCATCATCCCATACCGTGTTGGGCCGGGTTCATATGCAGGGATAGTTGTTACGATTGTAGACATACCTGATTAAGCCGGAGTCAAATTATGAATATCGCTTTGAACAATAAATTCCATAAATTAAGAGAGCGGGCGGAAAAACTGCTCCAGCACTCCGAAAATTCCCTCCAGACAAGGGATTTTAAAAATCTGAAAGAGATGGCCCATGAACTGATCGTATATCAGACAGAACTTGAGCTGCAAAACGATGAATTAAGAGAAACCCATTTGGAATTGCAGCAGACAAAAGACCGGTTTGTTGCGCTTTTTGAAAACGCACCTGTCGGTTATGTTGTTTTGGATTCTTCAGGCATAATTCTGCAAACCAATGCCACATGGCAGGCAATGCTGGAATTAAACGAAAAAGACTTCAGGGGAAGTTTATTCGCCGATACTATTCTGGAATCAGACCGGGCTATTTTTTTATCCCGTTTTAAAAGTTTTTTTACAAATCCCGTGGACAAGAAAATTGTTCTTCGCTTAAAAAAAGCCCAGGAGAAAGTCTTTTATGCCCAGATAGAAGCAAAAGTAGGCGATGAAAATACGGAAGATCTAGGAAATCAAAAGAGCTTGCTGATCACGGTCAGCGACATCTCCGAAATCAAAGAAGCGCAGCTCAAACTGGCCAAGGCATTAAATTTTCTAAGATTAACCATTAACCAGATACCCGTCCCTGTAATCATCGCATCTGCACCGGATATGAAACTGACCCATTTTAATCAAGGTGCATTGGATTTGATGAACGCATTTCCAGGCAGTATGCATAGCATAACACTTGAAGAATATAAAAATTACTGGCCGTTGCATCATACGGACGGAACGCCTTGCGGATTGGCGGACCTCCCCATAAAAAAGGCAATCCTGAACCGGGAAGTGACAAGCAACCAGGAGTTTATTTTACCCCTTGATAAAGGAGAGCGCTGGGTATCAATCAATGCCGCCCCGCTGGTTGACGATGATGGTATTGTGATTGCCGGAATCATGGCGTTTCCGGATATAACCGAAAAAAAGCAGTTAGAGAAAAAGTTGATTCAATCGGAAAAAATGGAGTCAATCGGTAATTTGGCAGGCGGCATCGCCCATCATTTCAACAACATACTCTCATCCATTCTCGGGTTTTCAGAAATCGCCCTTTGCAGTGTCGAGAAGGGAAGTGACACAGAAAGTGATCTAAAAGAGATCCTCACCGCAGGCAAAAGAGCAAGGGATCTGGTTTTGCAGATTTTATCATTTGCCCGGCAGGACAATGAAGCGGTAAGACCGGTCTCCATTGCAAAGGTCGTAAAGGGATCTATACAATTGCTCCAGTCCACGATTCCCGCCGGTATCGAAATAGAGCAAAGCATCTCCACCACTGCAATGGTCATGGGCAATTCCGCGCTTTTACAACAGGTAATACTGAACTTATCCAGCAATGCGGCCGACGCGATGGAAGAAAACGGCGGCACACTGTCAATACGCCTGTCTGATCACCCCGTAGATACAACATTCGCCGCCGAAAATGAACTTGCCGGACCGGGAAACTATGTCGAATTAACCATAGCAGATACAGGAACGGGAATTGCGCCGGACATTTTAAAAGCGATATTTGACCCCTATTTCACGACCAAGGAGCCGGGAAAAGGCACAGGAATGGGGTTGGCATCTGCATATGGTATCGTAAAAAAATATGGCGGCAATATCCATGTTGAAAGCCGTTTAAACCAAGGTTCTGTTTTTAAGGTATTGCTGCCTTGCGTACAAAAAAAAGCGGATACATGATACGTTCGGCTATGGGCCGGCGGCTCTTTGGGCACCCAGGCCCATGCCGCGGCGAACATTGAAAGATCCGGGTAAATTGCCCGGACTTTCCTGCAAAAACAATTCTTATGCAATGTTGGGATAAAAAACAGTGCGCCATACACAGATGCTCCAACGGATTACAGGGCCCTATAACCTCAATACCTATTTTCTGGTCTGCAAACATTCCCGGCAGACAATCATTATTGATCCGGGGGGAACAGCAGAAGCGCTGGCCGATTTCATCCGGGCAAACGATCTTATGCCCAATAAAATCCTGTTGACCCATGGGCATGCGGATCAGTTCTTTTCCATGGATGAGTTTAAAAAAACCGCAGGCATACCCTATTGCCTGCACAAAGCGGATGATGATTTCTTTAAAGATCCGGACGTAAGGGCCCGGATAAAACGGTCGGTTGGCCTGCCGCCGCCCTATCCCGCGGATATCAGGATGAATGATGGAGATATAATTGCCTTTGGCCGTTGTGAACTGGCCGTGATTCACACCCCCGGGCATACGCCGGGTTCGGTTTGTCTGCTGTGCGAAGACCATCTTTTTACCGGGGATGCCATATTTGTGGGAGAGGCCGGACGCACGGACCTGCCGGGTGGCGACCTCCGTTGCCTGATCGACTCCATCAGGATGAAAATACTGCCGCTTGACAAAAAAACCGTAATCCTGCCGGGCCATCACCATACCGGTGCGCCTTCATGGTCTACCATTGAACAGGAGATGAAGACCAATATCTATATCACCGATTTTATACTGGACGAATTCTAAGGCCGGATTCTAAGGCCCGATAGACTCTGCGCATCATATCCAAACCCCCTTCTAACCAATCGATAACCGGTTCTTAAACATTTTAATGTAGTACTTATCAAACGCAATTACAGCCACGGGCCGGCCAGACATATCAACTGCCGGGCATAGCCCAAAACAAACCTTGTAAGATCTGAGTGACTTACCAAAAACAAATAGGAAAATGTATGAATTTCGTTATCGAGGCGTATCAGGAACCCGGCCGGATTCTCTCAGATAAATCTATTAACGATCTTGCCCAAAATATCCGGGAAATTGCCGGGGAGTGTTTCCATGAGCTGCCGGAATACCAAGCCATTATCGGCACCCGGGAGGCGCTTTCCAACAAGCTGATCGCCCTGGCCAAGGACGAGAACGGCACCCCCCAGGGATTTTGCTCCATGGTATTTTTAGACATTGAGAATGTGGGACGGATTCTGCATCTGGGGCTGACCTGCGTCCGGCCCGAAGCCAGGGGCAAACGGCTCACGCATCTGCTGATAAAAAAAGCCTTGACCGGATACCTTTTCAAACAAAATCCCTTTGGCAAAATCTGGATCTCCAACTGTGCCGGGGTATTGTCCAGCCTGGGCAATGTGGCCATGCATTTTGAGCAGGTGTATCCGTCCCCCTTTTACGCCGGCCGCCCCGGTGCCGCCCACTTAACAATTGCAAGGGCCATAAACGATCAATTCAGACAGGAGATGTATATCCCGGAGAATGCTGTTCTTGATGAACAAAAATTTGTATTCCGGGGCAGCGTGAAAGATACGGTGTTTCATAAGGAAAAAAACGACCTGGCCTATCATCACAGAAAAAGCGGCCTGAATCGATTTTACGCCAATATAATGAATTTTGAACAGGGAGACGAAGTGCTCCAGATCGGCTATTTTCGCATGATCTCTTTGATTAAATACATATTGCGCCGGCGCAAGGTGAAACAGATTAACAGGCGGCAGGAACACCCCGTGCTGGGGCTGTAAATATGGCCGGGTTAAAATCCTTTTACAAATTGTTCATGGTCATTGGGATTACCATGTCAAGCCTTTTGCGGCTGGCTGTGGCAGTATCCTCATCGGGCCGGTCTCCGGATCTGGCGGCATCCCGGGCGCGGCAATGGGCGGCGATGCTGGTCAAAACGCTTGACATCCATATTGAACAGACCGGGAACATCCCCGAAGAGGGTGCCCTGGTGGTGTCCAATCACAGATCCTACCTGGACATCGTTGTCATCCTTTCACACCTGAA
>JAKSBO010000441.1 GCA_022361095.1 Desulfobacterales bacterium
GCATATCCAGAGAAATGGTCTTTATGAATCCGGTCCCCAGGATTAAAAACAAAGACTCCCTTGATTCCGGCGGCTGTGTAATTCAATGTTCCCTTTGAGTTCATAGCGTCTTTTATTAATTTTTCAATTATGGTAATCATTCCAAATGTTTTAATATGAATTGGATGCCAACCTCATCCTGAAACCAAGAGAATTGTAGCCAGAAACATTATTATTTGTCAACCGCCATGTAGTTAATGGGTTTACAATAGGCAATTGCCATGACCACAAAAGACAATCTCCTTTTATATTTAAAAAAAAATAAGAATAGCTGGATTTCGGGTGAATATTTAAGCCAAGAGCTCCTGGTCAGCCGGGCGGCTGTGAATAAGCATATTCGTAAACTAAGGGATCATGGTTATCAGATCTCCTCCTCCACCAAAAAAGGATATTGTTTTTACGGTGTCAAAGATATTTTTATTGCCGCTGAAATTCAGGAGGATCTGGATACACGGATTTTTGGGAAACAGGAAATAATCTATTTTGACGAAGTCGACTCAACAAACGCCCAGGCCCGGCTGATGGCAGCACAAGGTGCGCCGGAAGGTACTCTGGTCCTGGCGGAAAAACAAATATCAGGCAAAGGGCGGAAAGGCAGAACATGGTTTTCTCCCCCAGGCTATGGTATTTATGCTTCCCTGATTCTGAGACCTGCCATGCCGCCTAGCGACGTTCCAGGCATTACACTGATCACCGCAATTGCAGCAGCAGAGTCATTAAGCGCGCTAACAAAACTTCCCGTAAAAATAAAATGGCCGAACGATATTTTGGTGAACAAAAACAAACTTGCAGGTATTCTTACTGAAATCAGCACGGACATGGACGCTGTAGACTATATCATTGTGGGGATTGGTCTGAATGTTAACACACCTTCTGAGGCATTCCCGGAACACGTCAAATCTATTGCTACGTCTGTTTTTGCCGAATCCGGCATGACGCTTTCCCGGGTTAAATTGCTTAGGGCTTTTTTACGGCAATATGAGGCATGCTATATCCAGTTTAAACGGGAAGGATTTGCCGGGCTGAGAAGAAGATGGAAAAACATGACGGATATCATTGGGAAAAATGTCACAATTGAGGAAATTGACACCACACGTGCCGGAAGAGTTGTGGATGTGGATAATGACGGTACCCTGGTTTTAAGAGACGACACTGGCCGAATGCATCGGATTTTTTCAGGAGATGTGATATTGTAATCACCTATCACTGTATATAACGGCCATGGGCCTGCCTGGTCTATCAACACCCAGGCGGCCCACAACAGGCTTGAACGATTTGAGTCCCTTACCCAGACGCTTCTGGGCAAAATTAGGAATCCCGTCACTCCGAAGGTTCACCTTCTTACCAACGTTTAGGATACGATATTCAGTATTTATCGATCGGCCGTTTCCTTTACTTCAGAAACCCTCTGATGATTCTGTCCACGGCTTCATCGTAGGTGAGCCCTAAACTCATCAGCTTGATCAATTGATCATTGGCGATTTTCCCGATGGATGCTTCGTGGGTCAACTCTGCATCCGGGTGCAGGGCGCGAAGGGCCGGCACCGTCTCATTTACGCCGTTGTCCATGATGATGGCATCACATTCGATGTGCCCATAGCTTTTGGCCCTTGCTTCCACATTGGCGAAGAAATCCTGTTTGGAATCCTCTTTGATTACGGACCGGGATACCAGGTTGGTCTTACTGTTATCTCCCTTGAGAACAATATTGTTTTCCGAGACGGCAATCTGCTCTTTTTCGGTCAGGATACGTTCGGTGACAAAAAGTGAGCTGCCTGCGGCCAGTTCCGCTTCATTCACCCGCTTTGCCTCGTCCACACCCCCGATCTGGGTCAATTCCATCTCCACCAGGGCATTTTCGTCCAGATATACCTTTGTGGTGGGATTCAGGCTGCGTTTGCCTTTACCTTCACCTGTGGCAACGTGTTTTTCCTGGTAGCGGATTATGGCGTTTTTGCCCACCCGGAATTCATGGATGCCTTCGTGGCCTTCATTTTTGTGGCTTGCGCAGTGGATGCCGCATCCGGCGACGATGGTGACATCGGCACCTTCCCCGATGATAAAGGAGTTGTACACCACATCATGGAGCCCTGCCTGGCTGAGTATCACCGGTATGTGCACGGATTCATTGGTCGCGCCCGGCTTGACGGTTACTACAATACCGGTGCCGTCTTGGTTCGGTTCGATGTTGATGTTGTCCGACACCTGGCGTGAGAAAAGTTCTCCGTTTTTCCGGATATTGAATGCGCCCTGGGGAATGCCGTCCAGGTTTGCCACGGCCTTTAATAAATTTTTATCTATAGCATCTAGCATCGATATCTCCTTCACATACATTTCCGTATCCGCAGACACTTAAATCACTTAGCAGGGGCATGGCGCCTTCCAGGTCACCGGTGAATTCAATCTCTCCTTTTTTTATCAGGAGCAGGCAGTCGGCCGCCTCAAGAAAGGCCTTGTTATGACTGACCACGATGGTTGTTGTTCCCTTGTCCGTAATCTGACGTTTTATCAGTGAAACCATGGGCGCTATGGTCCAAAGGTCTATACCCGTGTCCGGTTCGTCATAGATGGCCAGGCCGGGATTTCGGGCAATGGTGGTGGCAAGTTCAATCTTTTTGATCTCGCCGCCGGAAAGTTTGGCATCCACGGGCTTGTCGAGAAAATCCAGGGAGCAGAAACCCACCCGGGCAAGGATATCCATCAGTTGCCCTTCGTCTTCGGTACCGGCGGCAATGGCCAGAAGATCCCTGAATGTCACCCCCTTGAACCGGGCGGATTGCTGGAAACCATAAGCGATGCCTTCCCTGGCCCGGTCGGTGATCGTCATATCCGTAATCTCTTTGCCGTTATATAGGATCTGCCCCCCGGTGGCTTGGTTTATCCCCATAATTGTTTTTGCCAGGGTGGTTTTTCCGCCGCCGTTGGGACCGGTAATCGCGTAGAACTTTCCTTTTTCAAAAGTAAAATTGATGCCGTTCAGAATGGTTTTTTCGGCTGCGCCGTTTTCCGCTTCTTCGCCGGGTACGGTAAAGTATATATCTTTAAGCTCCAGCATTTTTTTTCCTCTCTTGCTGATACTTGGTTAAAAGCAAATGCGAGATTAACGGTGTTAATCTGTTTTAAGCATAGAGTATTTCAAGAGTAATGCCGAAATTTTAAAAAATAAAGGGTGAAGTGATTTTTA
>JAKSBO010000564.1 GCA_022361095.1 Desulfobacterales bacterium
CGTTACTTGATGACGAAAGGTAATGGTCGTATAGATGACTTATCAGTTGCCATTATAGGTGCGAGGAACTGTACCAGCTATGGAGAGAAAATCGCTTATGATATGGCGTATAAATTATCTCAGTTAAACATACAGGTTATCAGTGGCTTAGCATATGGGATTGATGATGCAGCTCATAAAGGCGCTATAGATGGTGGCGGTTGTACTTTAGCAGTATTAGGCTCAGGTATTCTAAACTGTTATCCTAAAAGACATGAGAAGCTATACCGCCTTATTCAGGAAAAGGGGCTTATTGTTTCTGAATATGGTTTTTACAGCAAACCTTTAAAACATCATTTTCCCTTTAGAAACAGATTGATTTCAGCTCTCAGTGAAATTCTTATTGTTATAGAAGCAAAAGAGAAGAGTGGGACAATGATCACTGTTAATTATGGACTGGATCAGGGTAAAACCATTATGGCAGTACCAGGACCTATAGATTCAGAGTTATCAAAGGGGACTCATGCGCTTTTAAAACAAGGCGCTTTGTTATGTACATGTGTAGATGATATTATCTTTGAGTTAAAAAATCTGATAATTTAAAAATATTTATTAATAGAGTTTAAAAGTTCTTGCATTGAGAAGATTTCTCGCTATAATAGTAGAAGTGTGTTAATTATCTCAAAATATAACTTTTTTCTGATAATTCAGAAAAAACATTTGACATTTATGGCATAATCGGATTTACTATAAAAGTAATGTTTTTAATATTGGGTATTGTTTATTTAGACGATTCTTGTATAATATACATTACTGGAAAACAACGGAGGTATTCATGTCAAAATACTTAGTAATAGTAGAATCGCCTGCAAAGGCTAAAACAATAGAGAAGTTTTTAGGAAAAAACTATACAGTGCTGGCTTCAGTCGGTCATGTTAGAGATTTACCAAAATCTAAGATGGGTATTGATATAGAAAATGATTTTGAACCTGCTTATATCAATATAAGAGGTAAAGGCCCTGTACTTAAAGAACTTAGAAAAGTCGCTAAGAAAGCTGAAAAAATCTTTCTCGCGACAGACCCCGATAGAGAAGGTGAAGCCATTGCCTGGC
>JAKSBO010000932.1 GCA_022361095.1 Desulfobacterales bacterium
CAAAGGGATTGTTCACCGGGATATCAAGCCTAAAAATATTATGGTGACAGGGGACAATACTGCCAGATTAACCGATTTCGGTATTGCCATGCTCATGACGGAGAGAGCCGAAGATGGAGACCCCGTGTTTGCAGGGACCTTGTCCTATGCCAGCCCGGAGCAGTTGGATAATGCATCTGACGTGGACCACCGGTCCGATATCTATTCAGCGGGAATCGTCTTATACCAGTTATTGACCCACATCTCACCCTTTAAGGGCGCTACGGCTGAAGAAACAATACAAAATATCAGAACGGCACCCGCTCCTGATATTAATACCGTTCTGCCCAATAGTTTTTCCGAACTTTCCTGCATCATCAATAAATCCCTTGAAAAAAACCCTGAAAACAGATTTCAGAATTGCCGGGATTTTATTGATGCCATTGATGCATATCATCGCAAGACACATATTGAATGCCGGAACTGCAAATTCATTAACCGTGTTAAAGATAAATATCATCTTAAAAACGAACGGTGTGAAAAATGCGGAAAAAAATTATTAAGCAAAAAAATTCCTAAAATATTGGCCGCAGCGCTTGTTGCCGGCATAGTGGCCATTCTTGCGTATTTTTTCTACCCCTGGCCGGGTTATTTGTCCATCACCGCAACCCCTGATCATTCCATGGTTTATATCAATGGAGAGAAGTACGGCATGGCTCCGTTTGACGTATCCTTGCCTCCCGGAGAATATGAAATCCGGGTTGAAAAAGACGATACATATCAAACGGCCATTCGAACCGTTACCCTGGTAAAGCGGGATACCACGGAACTTGTTGTGGAGCTTACGGAAAAGGATGTTGCTTATAAAAAATGCTATAATACATTTAAACATGCCTGGCGGACAGCAGGCGACATATGTATGCGGTTTGTTGAAATTGCAACCTCATCGGTTCGTTTGGAAAGGGCTAAAAAATATGGCATCAGCCGTCAGGTAACAGGATTCAGCAACCAGATTCAAGGATATAAAGAAGCCATTGACGGCCTTTGGATGGAGTATATAGATGACTTCAATGAGCTAAAAAACATTCAACCGAAAATTCGAAAAACATCCTATGAAATGCTTGCCAAGGACATGAAAGATAAAGGGGATTTAAATGGATTGCTAACGGTTGAAAAGCATTTTCATGCTTATTTGTCAGGTGGATTGGATTTGGCAGACAAAGAAACACAAAAAGAGATCATGACGTTTTGTGAATTTAAGAATTAAGTACTTTTTAAAAATGAACGC
>JAKSBO010000494.1 GCA_022361095.1 Desulfobacterales bacterium
ATCAACATGGCCCATGGCGAACTGATCATGATTGGGGCCTATACCACCTGGGCGATTCAGCAATTGCTGCCCCATCACCTGGGGCTTGCCATCTGCCTGGCGGTACCGGGTGCATTTCTGGTCTCCGCAGTGTGCGGCATTGCCATTGAGCGATCCATTATCCGATTTCTCTACGGCCGCCCCCTTGAAACATTGCTGGCAACTTTCGGGATCAGCCTTGTCCTCCAACAGGCGGTCCGGTCCATTTTTTCGCCCCTGAACCGTGCGGTCAGCACGCCGGACTGGATGAGCGGCTCCCTTGTGCTCAACCCGGTCCTCTCATTAACCATGAACCGGATTGTCATTTTCTTTTTTTGCCTGTTTGTGTTCGGGGTGTTGTTTTTAATCATGAGAAAAACATCCCTGGGCCTTCAAGTCCGGGCGGTCTCCCAGAATCGCTCCATGGCCAGGGCCATGGGGGTTCCGGCTTCAAAGGTGGATGCACTCACCTTCGGTCTTGGGTCGGGCATTGCCGGCGTGGCCGGCGTGGCCCTGAGCCAGCTCACCAATGTGGGTCCCAATCTTGGCCAGGCGTATATCATTGACTCGTTCATGGTGGTGGTATTCGGTGGTGTCGGCAATCTTTGGGGAACCTTGCTTGCAGGTCTTAGCCTTGGAACGGCCAACAAATTTATTGAACCGTTTTCCGGAGCCGTTCTGGCTAAAATTATTGTGCTGATTTTCATTATTCTTTTTATTCAAAAACGCCCCCAGGGGCTTTTTCCCCAGAAAGGAAGGGCCGCAGGCTAACTTATGGAACGACTATCCTTTATATCTGATGACAAACCGGGCATCCCGTTGCTGGTGGCGTTGGCAGGCGCCATGGTCCTGGTACCGGTGTTGAATCTCATGGTGCCGGAAACAAGCTTTTTTCACGTCTCCACCTTCACCATGTCCTTGTGGGGAAAATACCTGACCTATGCCATACTGGCCCTTGCGGTTGATATCGTGTGGGGATATCTCGGCATTTTAAGCTTGGGCCATGGGGTTTTCTTCGGCCTGGGCGGTTATGCCATGGGCATGTATCTCATGCGCCAAATCGGCACACGGGGCGAATACGGCCACCCCATCCTGCCCGATTTCATGGTGTTTTTGAACTGGGACACGCTTCCCTGGTTCTGGCACGGGTTTGACATGTTCCCCTTTGCTTTGGCCATGATTTTAGCGGTACCCTGCCTGCTGGCCTTGATATTTGGGTGGCTGGCCTTTAAATCACGGGTCACCGGTGTTTATTTATCCATCATTACCCAGGCATTGACCTATTCGGTCATGCTTGCATTTTTCAGAAATGAAATGGGGTTCGGCGGCAACAACGGCCTGACGGATTTCAAAGATATCATGGGGTTTTCGCTGCTCACCGACGGAACCAAGGCCGGACTATTTGCCGCTGCGGCAGGCACCCTGATCCTGGCGTATCTCACATGCCGCTTCCTGGTCTCATCAAAACTTGGACGGGTCCTGGCCGCCATCCGGGATGCCGAAGACCGGGTCCGCTTTCTCGGGTATAACGTTGAAAACGTAAAGTTGTGGATTTTTGTCTTTTCCGCAGGTCTTGCCGGCATTGCCGGGGCCCTTTATGTGCCCCAGGTCGGGATAATCAACCCGTCTGAATTTTCCCCCCTAAACTCCATTGAAATTGTGGTTTGGGTGGCCGTGGGCGGCAGGGGAACCCTTTACGGGGCTGTTGCCGGCGCCCTGGCCGTCAACTGGGCCAAAAGCTATCTGACGGGTGCATTACCCGATGCCTGGCTGTTTGCCCTGGGCGCCCTTTTTGTTGTGGTGACGATTTTTCTTCCCAAGGGGATTGCGGGCCTGATCCGGATCAGAAAGGAGGCCGCATGATTCAATCCCTTAAAACCTTCCGTGAATTCTGGCCAAGGGACCGTGTCTTTGACTTTCTGGTCCCTGACACCCACCCCACTCTGGACACCAGCCACAAGGTGATCCTGTATCTTGAAGGGATCAGTGTCAGTTTTGACGGGTTTAAAGCCATCAATGACCTGAACCTCTACGTGGATGAAGGGGAGTTGCGCTGCATTATCGGCCCCAACGGGGCCGGGAAGACAACCATGATGGACATCATCACCGGCAAAACCAAACCGGACACAGGTATTGCCTGGTTCGGCCAGACCATCAACCTGTTAAAACATACGGAACCTGAAATAGCAGAGGCCGGCATCGGCAGAAAATTTCAAAAGCCCACCGTGTTTGAAGAACATACCGTATTTGAAAACCTTGAGCTTTCCATGTCAGCGGACAAACGGGCGCTGCCCACCCTGTTCTCCTCCCTGTCTGGGGAACAAAAGGATATGATCGGCCAGACCCTTGAAATTATCGGTCTGGCGGAATTGTTTAAAGCCCGGGCCGGTTCCCTTTCCCACGGCCAGAAGCAGTGGCTTGAAATCGGAATGCTGTTGATGCAAAAACCCGTCCTGATGCTGGTGGATGAACCGGTGGCGGGCATGACCCGCCAGGAGATGGAAAAGACGGCTGAACTGTTGACCTCTCTTGCCGGCAAACGGTCTATTGTCGTTGTTGAACATGACATGGATTTTGTCAGATCCATTGCAAAAAAAGTAACGGTACTGCACCAGGGCGCCATCCTGGCCGAAGGAAACATGGACGAAATCCAGAACAATGAGAAGGTCCGGGAAGTCTACCTGGGAGAATAAGAATGCTTACAATAGAAAACCTGAACCAATATTACGGAGAGAGCCACACCCTTTGGGATCTTTCACTTTCCATCGAAGAGAAATCCTGCACCTGCCTCATGGGCAGAAACGGCGTGGGAAAAACAACGCTGCTCAACTCTATTATGGGCCTGGTTCCCGTCAAAAGCGGGGCCATATCCTTCCAGGGTGATGACCTTCTCCCCAAAAAGGCTGAAGCCAGGGCTGGCCTGGGCATTGGCTACGTTCCCCAGGGGCGCCAGATTTTCCCCCTCATGACCGTCGAAGAGAACCTGACCATCGGTCTGACCACGGTGGGCAAGGGGGGGAAAAAAATTCCGGACCTGGTTTTTGAACTTTTCCCTGTATTAAAAGAGATGTTGAAACGCCGCGGCGGCGACCTTTCCGGCGGGCAGCAGCAACAGCTTGCCATTGGAAGAGCCCTGGTGCTGAACCCCTCCCTGCTTATCCTGGATGAACCGTGTGAAGGCATCCAGCCCAACATTGTCCAGGAAATCGGGGATATCATTAGAAGACTGGTTCAAGAGGTGGAAATGACCGTACTCCTGGTAGAACAAAAACTTCATTTTGTCAAACAGACAGCGGATCATTTTTTTATTCTGGACCGTGGGCGGCTCATGGCCGGCGGCACTATTTCACAGCTAAACGATAAACTTATCAGCAAATATCTGACCGTATAGTTTTATGATCTCTTCCCCCAATCCCATACCGACTGATACAGGCAGCCAGGGCTGGCATGCGTCCCTGCGTATTGACCTTGAAAAAAAGGAAGACAAAACCATTCTGTCCAAGACAAGGCGCAAAGGCCCCCTGACCATTCAGCAGCCCTTATATGCTGAAAACGGGGCCTGCCACATTTACCTGCTGCATCCGCCGGGGGGACTTGTGGGCGGCGATGTGCTCGACCTTGCCGTTTATGCCGGAGAAAACACGCATACCCTTTTGACCACACCGGGGGCGACCAAGTTTTATCGCTCCCAGGGACGGCGTGCCGTGCAAACCCAGACCCTGACCATGGCCAAGGGATCGGTGCTGGAATGGTTCCCCCAGGAAACCATTTTGTTTGAAGGTGCCGTGGGCAACCTTGAAACAACGGTTCATCTTACGCCCGACGCTGTGTTTATGGGATGGGAAATTTTGTGTTTGGGGCTTCCGGCTCTCAAAAAGACCTTTGCCCAAGGCCGGCTTCAGTCGACGGTCACCCTGTTTAACGACGCAACCCCACTGCTGTTTGAAAAGCTTAAAATTGAAGCAAAAACCGATCTTTGCAGACCTGCGGGATTAAGAAACCAGCCGGTGACGGCAACCTTCTGGGCCTATCCGGTCCGGGAACAGCTTTTCAGCCAAGTCCAAAACCAGCGCCACTCTTATAAGGAAAATTTCGGCATGACATTCATGGACGATTTGCTGGTGGCAAGATACCTTGGCGACCATCCCGGGCAGGCCAAAGAACAATTTGAAACTCTGCGGCAAACCCTTACCCCTGAGCTGACGGGCAGGCAGGCTGCCGTACCCAGAATCTGGAACACTTAACCAACAAGGATATACAATGGACCTTACACCCAGAGAAAAAGACAAACTATTGATCTTTACCGCGGCCCTGCTTGCCGAGCGGCGCAAGGCCAAAGGGCTGCGTCTCAACTATCCCGAGGCCGTCGCCTTTATCAGTGCGGCAATCATGGAAGGTGCACGGGAGGGCAAGACCGTGGCCGAACTCATGGATTACGGCCGCACCCTTCTAAGTAAAGAAGAGGTGATGGCGGGCGTGGCCGAGATGATCCATGACGTCCAGGTTGAAGCGACATTTCCCGACGGCACCAAGCTGGTTACCGTCCATAACCCCATCCACTGAAAAGGAGGTATCCATGATTCCAGGAGAAATGATCACACAACCCGGAGAGATTACCATCAATGCAGGACGCCCGACCCTGAACCTTACGGTGGTCAACAGCGGAGACAGGCCGATTCAGGTGGGGTCCCATTACCATTTTTACGAAACCAACAAAGCGCTCTCCTTTGACCGGGAAAAGACAAAGGGGTTTCGCCTCAATATCCCGTCAGGCACCGCCATCCGGTTTGAGCCGGGTCTTGAGCGGACAGTGACGTTAGTGGCATATGCAGGAGATCGCAAGGTGTTCGGATTCAACCAGGCGGTTATGGGAAGCCTTGACGATGAGTCAAAATGAGGAGAAGCGATGACGACCATTAGCAGAAAAGCTTATGCAGAGATGTTCGGCCCCACAAAGGGAGACCGGGTAAGACTGGCTGATACAGAACTGTTTATTGAAGTTGAAGAAGATAAAACCATTTTCGGAGAAGAAGTTAAATTCGGCGGCGGAAAAACCATCAGGGACGGTATGGGACAAAGCCAGGCCGCCTGCAAGGATGCCGTTGACATGGTGATCACCAATGCCCTGATCATTGACCACTGGGGCATTGTTAAAGCCGATGTGGGCATCAAACACGGCCGGATTCACGGTATCGGCAAGGCCGGAAATCCGGATGTCCAACCCGGAATCGACATCATTGTGGGGCCGGGTACGGAGGCTGTGGCCGGCGAGGGCCATATTCTTACGGCAGGCGGCATTGACGCCCACATTCATTTTATAGCCCCCCAGCAGATTGAAGAGGCCCTGGCCTCGGGCATCACCACCATGCTTGGCGGCGGTACGGGCCCTGCCACCGGGACCAACGCCACCACCTGCACCCCGGGTCCCTGGAATATCGTTAAAATGCTCCAGGCCGCCGATGCCTTTCCCATGAATCTGGGATTCATGGGAAAGGGCAATGCCAGTTTACCCACAGCCCTTGAAGAACAGGTGGCGGCAGGGGCCATGGGCTTAAAACTCCATGAGGACTGGGGCACAACCCCGGCTGCAATTGACAACTGCCTGGCCGTGGCAGACAAAATGGATGTTCAGGTGGCCATCCACACGGACACGCTCAATGAATCGGGGTTTGTGGAACAAACCATAGACGCCTTTAAGGGGCGCACCATTCATACCTTTCACACCGAAGGTGCCGGCGGCGGTCATGCCCCGGACATCATCCGGGCCTGCGAACTGCCCAACGTGCTGCCATCGTCAACCAACCCGACACGGCCCTACACGGTCAACACCATTGACGAACACCTGGACATGCTCATGGTTTGTCATCACCTGAGTCCCAAAATTGCCGAGGACATTGCCTTTGCAGAATCCCGCATCAGGAGGGAAACCATTGCCGCAGAAGACATCCTCCACGATCTGGGGGCATTTTCCATGATCGCATCCGACTCCCAGGCCATGGGCCGGGTCGGCGAAGTCATCATCAGAACCTGGCAGACCGCCCACAAGATGAAAGTGCAGCGGGGAAGCCTGAAGCAGGACCCCTCCACCCATGACAACAGCAGGGTGAAACGCTATATTTCAAAGTACACCATCAATCCGGCCGTCAGCCACGGAATTTCCCATGAAGTCGGTTCTGTGGAAAAAGGGAAATTTGCAGATCTGGTTTTGTGGAAACCTGCGTTGTTCGGGGTGAAACCCTCCCTGGTCATTAAGGGCGGCATGATTGCCATGGCGCCCATGGGAGACCCCAACGCATCCATCCCTTCACCCCAGCCGGTCCATTACCGGCCCATGTTCGGTGCCTTTGGCAGGGCCCGGCATGAGACATCCATCTCTTTTGTGTCGGGAACTGCCCTGGAACAGGGCATGCTGGACAGCGTCGGCCTGAAATCCTGCCTTGTTCCGGTAAAGGCATGCCGGGAGATTGGAAAAAAGGATATGATCCACAACACCTATAAGCCCCATATGGAAGTTGACCCTCAAACTTACGAAGTTAGGGCAGATGGCGAATTGTTAACCTGTGAACCGGCGTCGGTTCTTCCCATGGCGCAAAGGTACTTCTTATTCTAAAAATGATTAAATTAACCCACATAACCCGGACCCAAAGACCTGAAACGACCACCCTGACCCTGCCCTGGGAAAAAAGAACCAAAAGCCGGCAGCGGGTGATATTGGACAACAATGATGAAGCCGGACTGTTTCTTGAACGGGGACAGATTTTAAGAAACGGGGACCTGGTGAGCAGCGACGACGGGTTCCATGTAAAGATTATTGCCGCCCGGGAGGCGGTTTCCACAGCCAGGGCCGCAACGCCCCGGCAACTCAACCTTGCCTGTTACCATCTGGGCAACCGCCACGTTGATCTTGAAATCAAGGACGGCTTTATCCGCTATCCCCATGACCATGTCCTGGACGACATGGTCATGGGGCTTGGCCTGAGCATCACGGTGGAGCAGGCCCCCTTTGAGCCTGAAACAGGGGCATACGTCAATGGACACCACCACCATCACCACCAATGAACCTAAACCTTTGGAGCACCACATGACGGAACCATGGCTGGTCCGGCTCATGCACCTGGTGAGTCCGTCGCTGCCCACCGGAGGATTTGCCTATTCCCAGGGCCTGGAGTGGACGGTTGAAAAGGGCTGGATCAATAACGAAACAAGCCTTGAACAATGGCTTTTAAACGTCTTGGAAACCGGTATGACCCATGTGGACATCCCGCTGCTTCAACGCCTTTACCGGGCGGTTGAGCATCAAGACCTTACGGCCTTTACCAAGGCAGCCCAGTGGGTAAGGGCTTGCCGGGAGACAAAGGAGCTTCGCAACGAAGAAGAAGATCGGGGCCGGGCCATGGCGGCCATCATCAAAGAGTTGGGCCTTTGCCGTGGCAGCTTAACGCCGGCTGCGCAAAAATCAAACCATGAAAAATGGCAAAAGGCCATTGCCTCATCCCAGCTGGCCGGCTTTGCCTTTGCCGCAGCGCAATGGGATATTCCGGTCAGGCGCGCAAGCCAAGGGTATCTGTGGTCCTGGCTTGAAAACCAGGTGATGGCCGCCGTAAAGATTATTCCCCTGGGCCAAAGTTCGGGCCAGAGAGTGCTGGCAAATCTTTCCCCTGCAATCCATACGGCGGTTGCCGCAGGATTAAAAATCGAAACCCTTGAACAAATGGGAAACGCTTTACCGGCGCTAAGCATGGCCAGCAGTTGCCACGAAACACAATACACAAGACTTTTCAGATCATAAGGAGAACAAATGGACAAAAAAGCACCGCTTCGCGTAGGCGTAGGCGGACCTGTTGGATCAGGAAAAACAGCCCTTCTTGAGGCCCTTTGCTTAAACATGAGAAGCCGGTTTGAACTTGCCGTGGTCACCAATGACATTTATACCCGGGAAGACCAGGAATTTCTGATCCGCAGGCAAGCCCTCTCTGCGGACAGGATCATGGGGGTTGAAACCGGGGGGTGCCCCCACACGGCCATCCGTGAAGATGCGTCCATGAACCTGGCTGCGGTAGAAGACCTTTGCCGGAAATTTCCGAATCTTGACCTGGTGCTCGTGGAGAGCGGCGGCGACAACTTGAGCGCCACTTTCAGCCCGGAACTCGCAGATCTTGCCATCTATGTCATTGATGTCTCGGCAGGGGACAAAATCCCGCGTAAAGGGGGCCCCGGCATCACCCGGTCCGATCTTCTGGTGATCAATAAGGTGGATTTAGCCTCCCTGGTTGGCGCTTCCCTTGATGTAATGGAACAGGACACTCTCCGGATGAGAGGAAATAAGCCCTTTGTCTTTGCCAACATGAAAACCGGACAAGGCATTGATGACATCATCGACTTCTTGATTCATGAAGGCATGCTTGAATCTTAAGCCGGTGACAGGCTACCCAATTAAGAGCGGCGGAAAAAATTTCTGTGACGATAGAGTTATAACTGAAATTTTATTATGGAACCATGGCAGCCTGCAGGGCTGCAGAATATGCGTTAATAACAAGATTTTTCTTATCAGCCCCATGATATTTTTCGCCCCCCTCTTTTTCCTGCTCCAACTGCAGATCATCGGGGGTAGGTCCTGACTCAAAAAAGAAATGGTATAAATTTTTCCCTATGGGCTTGTTACCATAAGCCTTTTTAAATCTTTCGGAAGCCGTTTGCAAATCCAGCCGAAGGGCGACGGCTGGGTTATCTTCCACATAGGGGTACTCTGAAAGCTCTCCAAGCTTTTCAAACAAAAGAATATCTTCGTAAATTTTTAGATATTTAGGGTGAACGGTAATTAATAAATCATCTGCATTGAGGACGTCAATGGCATGATTATAAATGAATCTGTTCATAATCATGGGAACATTTTTGTTGCCTTTCCGGTATGTGGGATCCGATGCCAGGCACCCGACTTCAACAATGCGGCGCCCCTGGTTTCTTAACTCGGCCACCTCCCGTTCAAACCCCTCATCCATGGGAAGGCCCAGTTCATTATCCGCAAACATGCTGGCCGTATATATGGGTTTATTCCCAGCGTTGCCGTCTGCCAGGCATCCCATAAAGACCATCGTTTCAGAATCCGAATGATGCTTGATAATTCTGTATGGAAGAGAGGACGGTTTAATAAACCCAGCTTCCAAATACACATCATATACTAATTTGAAGCAGGACATATAATCTTCGGCACGAAAAACTTGTTGAAAAGTTACATCTTCCAAACTAGTTTGGAAATCAGGAAGGCCTCCGCGAATGATTTTTTTTCTGAACGTTCCAGGCAGGTATGGCAAAAACGAGTTCAACAACAAATTTGATAGGTTCATAACTTTTTTCTTTTTAAATAATGAATCTGATTATGTTTATAACTTCAGCATAGCGATTTTAAATACCGAATTAACACAGCAATTTTGGTACCAGACTTCAACAGATCCAAAAGGCCTTTATAGAAAGCCTTTTCAGAAGATTCAGCCATACTCGCTCATTCGAAAGAGTAGGGTAAAGTTACGAAAATTGCAACTCATAGTTACCAAAATTGCACCATTCAACCCCCGAACGTCTCCAAAAATGAAAAACGGGGGCCCGGAAAAACGACATTAGATGGTGCCGACGTCCGGCATGCCCATGGTATAGATAGATCAGGGCCCCATCAATGTAAAAATATTGATGCAACAACCAAGCCGATGCTGACGCGTAAAAATCATTAGACAGCTTAACGAATGCCCCCTGACAGGATTATGATGGCACATTATCAAAAGTTATTGTATAACAGCCATGGGCTGACCTGACATATCTGCTGCCGGGCTCAGCCCACAACAAAGTCTGAAAGATCTGAGTAACTTACACAGACTTTTTTATAAAACAGCCATGGGATCACCCGGCATCTCAGTTGCCGGGATAGACGATAACAATATTGAAACATCCTTGGGGGTTGCACAGAACCTTCATATCAAAAAGATCCGTCATGAACACGATTAAACGTTGCGGCTGGGTGACCGGTGACCCAATATACATCCAATACCATGATACGGAATGGGGCGTGCCGGTTCACGATGACCGAAAAATTTTTGAATTCCTCATTCTGGAAGGGGCCCAGGCAGGATTGTCCTGGCTGACAATCCTCAAACGCCGCCAGGGCTATTTCAATGCATTCTGTGAATTTGACCCTGAAAAAGTGGCCCGGCTCAGCGAATCCGAAATTCAACAGCGGTTACAAGACCCCGGCATCATCCGAAACAAACTCAAGGTTCGGTCTGCAGTGACCAATGCCCAAGCCTTCCTGAAGATCCAGGAGGAGTTTGGTTCCTTTGATGCCTATGCATGGCGGTTTGTGGACGGAACGCCCATCATCAACCACTATACCAGCCAGGACCAGGTTCCGGCGACGTCCCGCCAGTCCGATGCATTTTCAAAAGACCTATGCAAGCGCGGGTTTAAATTTACCGGGTCCACCATCATCTATGCCCATATGCAGGCCACGGGCATGGTGAACGACCACCTGGTTTCCTGTTTCCGATACCACGAAGTCATGGAAAACAGATGAACCTTATAAATAATAGATAGAACAGGAGGTCCCATGATTCTTGTCACCGCCGAACAGATGCGGCAGATGGACCACCGGACCATACACGAATTTGGCGTCCCCGGTCTGGTGTTGATGGAAAACGCCGGCAGGAAGGCCTTTGAAATGCTCATGGACGAGTTTGGCTCC
>JAKSBO010001112.1 GCA_022361095.1 Desulfobacterales bacterium
CATGTATATCCAGCACACTAAAATGGTTAAAAAAACAAGACAGAACCTTTGCCTGCCGGGCATCCATAAACGTAAACGGGAAAAAATAAAAATTTATCATAACATCTTACACCTTTTGATCGTGAACCAGGATCCCCATCTCATCCAGTTGTTTACGGATCCTGTCTGCTTTCCGGAAATCTTTTTGCTGCCGGGCGGCATCCCGTTCGGCCATGAGCGCCGCCACCTCGGATGAGTACGCAGCTTTTCTGTTGAAATCAAATATATTGAGCACGGCGTCCACATCTTTGAAGCATTTAAGCAGGCGTTGCGCCCCACCCTGCCCGACCTGACCATCAACAACCATCCGGTTGATCTTCTTTACCCCGGATAAAAGACCGGACACCAGGACAGGCACCTTAAGATCATTTGCTATGGCATCCATCATGCCCTGGCGCAGATCATAGGTGACATGCTGGATTTCCTCTTCATTGGACGGACCCGACACATGGCCAAGGGATTCAATACAACGGTTGATCCGTGACAGGACTGTTTTGGCATCATCCAGGCTTTTTCTGGATAACAGCAGGGGCTTTCTGTAATGGGCGGAGAGCAGCCAGAAACGAATGGTTTTCTCGTCCCACCCCATCTCAACCAGCCGGTCCAGGGTCAGAGCGTCGATATCATCCGTATCCAGGGAACCGTCATACTGCACCGGATGGCAATGCATCCAGACCCTGGCAAAAGAACCGCCGGCAGCTCCGGCAATGGCAATTTCATTTTCATGGTGGGGAAACATCAATTCCCGTGAGCCCGTATGAATATCAAAGTCGGCGCCAAGAAACGTTGACGCAAGGGCGGCACACTGCAGATGAAGGGACGGCCGGACATTGCCCCATTCCGTTTTAACGCCTAAGCCCTGTTTCAGCTCCGGCAGCGTTACCCGTTTGAGCAGGGTAAAGTCCCTGGGATTGTTCTTTTCATATTCATCCAGGTCCACCGTGGCCCCCACCCGGATCTTGTTGACATCTACCCGTGACAACCGGCCGTAATCCCCAAAGCTTGCCAAATCAAAGTATACGGAATGCAGTTTTTCATAGGCATGGTTGTTGACAAGCAGTTTCCTTGTCAAATCCGTCATCTCGGCAAAATGATCCGACACTTTGGGATAGCCTTGGGCCGGCCGCATGCCCAGCCGTGACAAATCATCCAGAAAAGCATCAATAAAAGGCTGGGTAAATTCCTGGGGTGTGGTTTTTGCCTGTCTGGCTCCCTCAATGGTTTTATCGTCATAATCGGTAATATTAACGATATGTTTAACCTTCACATCCTGGTATTCAAGATAGCGGATGAGCAGGTCCGTAAACGCATGACGCCTGAAATGGGTAATATCCTGGCGCCGATGAACCGTAGGGCCGCAGGTGTATACCCCCACTTCCTTGTCGCCCTGGGGGTTTAAGGACTCTTTTTTTCCGCCCAGGGAATTATGGACGGCGAGATGAATATTCTTCTTTACGCTGAAAAGCCCGGTGGAGAGGTAACGCTCACCTGAATCCGGAAAAATGACAACAACGACCCCCTTTTGAAGGCGCTTGGCTTGATCCAGAGCCACCGCCATGGCAGCCCCCGAGCTCATACCCACAAACAGGCCCTCTTTTGCAGCCAATTGGCGGGCAGCCTCAAAAGCCGGTTCATCATCAATGTGGACGATTTCACCCAACAGGGTTTTATCAAAAATCTCAGGGGTATACGACTCTTTCATATTTTTAAGTCCCTGGATACCGTGGCCCAGGTAAGGTTCCGAACAGATTACCCGGGCAGGATGGTCCTGGTCCTTAAAGTACCGGGACAGCCCCATCAGTGTCCCCGAGGTCCCCACCGTCGCCACCACGGCATCTACCCGGCCGTTGGTCTGGGCCATGATTTCAGGCCCCGTGGTGTAATAGTGGGCTTTCCAATTGGCATCATTATTATATTGATCCGTAAGGAAATATTTATCCGGATATTCCCTGGCCAGACGGTAAGCCTCTTCAATGGCCCCGTCCGATCCCAGGTGCCTTGGCGTAAGAATAATCCGGGCCCCCCGGGCTTTTAGTATTTGTTTTCGCTCCTCACTGGCACTTTCGGACATGGCCAGTGCCAGTTTGTAACCTTTGACCGCACAGATCATGGCAAGCCCGATGCCCGTATTTCCGGAGGTGGCTTCAATGACGGTTTTTTCCGGGGTCAAGGTACCGTCTGCCTCGGCCTGGTTTATCATATAAAGGGCAGCCCTGTCCTTGATGGACCCGCCCGGGTTCATATATTCAAGCTTGGCCAGGATCGTAACACCCGGCACAGGATTAAGTGTCTGAATTTTTACAAGCGGGGTGTTGCCGATTGAATCAATAATGCTGGCATACATGCGTATCCTCTCTTTACCGGGGAATCCGGCCGCGGTTCTTTTGTACAAAAGCCAAGCGTTCCGGCCTGGAGCCGATTTGCGCAGCGGCCTTGACTTTTCAAGTATAAAATGGCTTTATACAGTAATTTTATTTGATAGGCAATTTATTAAACAGGACCATTTTCACGTATGGTGTCATGCAAAAGAGTGCTGTGCCGGATATGTATTGTCCAGGCTGTTATTATATTTTTTTCAGGCCAGGCTTTTTGTTTTTCCGCATCCCTCCCCACCCAAAAGGTGTCCTGGCACATCCAGGCCCGGCAGGTGAGTTACGAAGAGACACGCAAGCTTTACATTGCTGAAAATGATGTGGTGATTACCGGGGGCAAAACACGCCTGGAAGCCGATTATGTCGAATTCTCTGATGTAACCAAAGACGCATTTGCCAAAGGCAATGTCCTGCTTATTTCAGGAAACGACACCATTACCTGCAAGTCCATGAATATCAACTTAGCCTCAGAAACAGGCACAATCAACCAGGGCACCATATTCATCCAGGACAATAACTATTATATTTCAGGTGAAAAACTTCAAAAAACCGGTGAATTCACCTATGACGCAGAAAAAGGATCAATTACCACCTGCGAAGGGGATACACCCGACTGGAAAATCACAGGGAAAGACATTGAAGTAACCATTGACGGATACGGCCACGCCAGCCATGCCGTCCTCTGGGCAAAAAAAATGCCGACCCTCTATGCGCCCTACTTTATATTTCCAGCCAAAACCAAACGTCAGACAGGGCTTTTGATCCCCATGGCAGGGTATTCTGACGAGATGGGGTTTGAATACCAGCAACCGCTGTTTTTAGCGCTTTCGGACAGTACCGACGCCACCTTATACCCCTATTATATGTCGAACAGGGGGCTAATGCTCTCCGGTGAATTCAGATATGTACTCTCCCCGGAATCCAAAGGGATGATCATGATGAGCCATCTCAACGATAGAACCACTGGAGATGACACGGATGAAAACGAAATGTACAACATTTCAAGCACACCCGACCGTACCAACCATGACCGCTACTGGTTTCGAATGAAGCATGACCAGGAGCTGTGGTATGGGTTTAACGCCAAACTGGACATTGATTATGTCTCTGATATGGATTATCTGCGGACCTTTGGAGACGGTTATGCAGGATTTGACAGCACGGATCATGCATTTGAAAAAATGTTCGGCCGGGATCTGGACTCAACCACCGATTATACCCGGGAAAACAGCCTGCTGATATCAAAGCACTGGTTCTCATACGGCCTGAATATAGAAGCATTGTGGTATGACGATATTGAAGCCCGGCAGACAGACACAGAGGATACCACCCTGCAGACCCTTCCCTCGGTTGAATTTTTTGCAGCCCGCCAGAAAGTTGCAGAGCATTTTGGATTGTATTATAAAATGGATTCGGAATTTAAATCTTTTTACCGCCAGGACACCACGGCCACAGAGGTTAACGGCAGAAGGGCCGACATTCATCCGGTATTTTATTATCCCATAAAATTCGGCAAGGCATTTTTTCTGGAACCCTATGCCGGTGTCAGGGGAACCTTATGGGATACGGAAAATTTTACGGACAGCGACGGTGATGATTCGGATACCAGGACCCGGGGGCTCTATGAAATGGGGCTTGACCTGTCAACCACCCTGAGCCGTGTATTCACATTAAACACGGATTTTGCCGAAAAAATCGAGCATAAAGTTGTGCCCAGACTGGAATATGACTATATCCCCTTTGTGGATCAGGAGGATCTGCCCGATTTTGACAGCATAGACGAGATTTCAGAAGAAAATATCATTACCTGGTCTTTGACCAATACATTTACCTCCAGAAAGACAATAACAGATGAAAACGGGAATGAATCCAGGATATACAAGGAACTGTTCTGGTTCAAACTTTCCCAGGGCTATGACATCAGGTATGAACAAGACGGGGATGATGCCGCAGATGATCCCTGGCAGGACTTGACATTAAAATATGAATTAAATCCGATGCGATACCTGAAATCGAACGGCACCATCGCCTTTGACCCCAACACCAGTCATTTCACAAAGATCCAGGTGGGGGGCACGGTATCAGACAACAGAGGGGACAGCATCAACCTCTCCTACCGGTATTCAACAGAATATTCACATACCTGGAAAACAAAAATCAGCACCAATCTGGTGCCGGATGTATTGAAAGCTTATTATTCAGTTGAAACCGATCTTGAAGACAAAAAAACCGTTCAAACCGGTGCAGGTATTGCCATCAACCAGCCGTGCTGGGGATTAAACCTGGGGTTTAAAGACAAATCTGCAGACAAATCATTTGCCTTCATGGTAATCTTAAAAGGTATCGGAGGATTCGGCACACAATGAAAGACAATGCCCTTTGGTTTGCCTTGCTGACCCGAAGCAATTTCGAGCAGACAGTATATTCCCGCATAAGCAAAAAAAAAATAGATGCGTTCCTGCCCAGGACAAGAAAGCCCAGCAAAAGGAAAGACCGCAAGCTTATGATTGAAACCCCGCTGTTTCCCGGGTACGTGTTTGTAAAATCCACCATGGCACCGGTGGACCAGTTACCCATTTTAAAAACCGTGGGTGCCGTCAGACTTATAGGAAACTCTGCCGGCCCCTTACCCGTACCCGAGTACCAAATCGAGTCACTCAAGCTGTTAACATCTGTAGCCCAGGATCTGATTACAGGCAGCATGATTGAGTTAAAAAAAGGAGATCCGGTAATGATCCTCGAAGGCCCCATGGCCGGGCTGAAAGGTGAATTTTTTGAGCATAAGGGCAAGGGCAGGATCATCATCAAAGTAGACCTGTTAGGGCGCTATGCAGGCGTAGAGGTGGATTTTGACATGGTTGAAAAAATACCGGATCTCTTATCTTAACATCCGAACGAAAACCTGGAAATTTTGTTGGGGCATGATCATAAGCCCTTGACTTTTTGATGCATATTCATTAAAACCGCTGAAAAAACTTTTTAGCTGTTTAATATATTTGAGGTTCTATGAATAAACTTGAATTGATCTCCACATTGAAGGATCGGGCGAATCTGACCAAATCAGAAGCAGCCGATGTTATAAAAATATTTTTTGATTCCCTGTCAGAGGCTTTTGTCAAAGGCGAGCGGGTAGAAATAAGAGGGCTTTGCAGTTTTCATATCAAA
>JAKSBO010000761.1 GCA_022361095.1 Desulfobacterales bacterium
CTCGCGACGCCACCGCGGCGCGTTCATTCGATGCCCAAAGGCAACAGAATCGAACACTAAAGGAAAAAACTATGACAAGTGCCGTAACCCCTCAAGAAATGCCCTTGTTTACCAATCGCTCCTATCCAATGAACGCGTCAACAACATCCAATGGACCTGCCGCCGGTTCTGATTTTGAAAGCGTCATTCAAAATGTCCGGGAGACCCGGGCGCGGCAGCAAAATGGGCAGGAAATACTGCAATCCTTTTTTAACCAAAGATTAAGGGTGGAGGATATGAAACCTTGTAAAAGAGATGAATCTCTTTTCCCGTCCTTTCTGTATGATCCTGTTGCCAGGGGAATGGAACCTATGAAGATGGTGGTCAGTGATGAAGACGGTAACACGGTAGCCGCCGTTGGTGAAAGCGACATTGCTACGATACACAGTTTTGCTGTGAGTGCACTGTATTCCCGCGCCGACGGGAATCTGGATATATTCAAAGAACTTCTTGAAGAAAACGGATTCACCGTGAACACCTACCAAAATGGCAATGGGCCGACATATGCCGAAGCTCACGATAAAATGTACGGGAAATATGGATTGTTTTATCAAGATCTGATTGACGCGCACTATGCTAAATACGGGAAGGAGACCGCCTCAGAAGAGGATACCGGCACCAATGCACTTCCCGAAAATCCGAAATTGTGACTGCGGCGGTATAATTCTCTCTTGTATTTATCCTGATGGACCACAGCTATACATTTTTCGGAATTCAATACAGAGCCTGCAATCTTGTTCCATCCAGCATCAGACTACCGTTACCGGTTTTGCCTGTGGATTTCACTAATGAGCTGCCGGCTAAGCGTTGCTCATGTGGAACTTTCACCCACTGGGTAACAATATCGCGTTTCATCCTCCTATTCGGTTGAATTCCAACGATTCGGATTTATCCGGGCACGCGCAGCGAATGTGATATCCACTCTTACAATTTACGATGCGCCTGGTTTGAGACTATTTGCAGAAATCAGGCAGTTGGTTTGGTTTTATGCCCTCTCCCTCTTTACATTGCCACAGGATACGTCCTTGGTCATCCAATGACGGGATTAAAAACAGTTCCCCCTCTTTGAGCTTTATTGTCATGATCATACTTTCTGGACTAAGCGATATCGTACTGCCATCCGACAAACTATCGGGCGCTCCAACTTGCTCTAGCGTCGGAATATTCTGAGTTTCCATATAATAATTTGCTAATGACTCCCGAATTGATTCTGATTCATAGATTGCAGAGGTTGTATGAGACTTAATTCGATAAGTCTGAAACTGTGGAATGGCGATTGCGGCAATTATACCAACGATATAGATAACGATAAGAAGACCAAAGCCAGATCCCATACGACCAGCATAAGGCATAAAAAGAGCAAACAAATAAGAAAATCCATTTCTTTTTGGTTCCTCGGCGGTTGGGTCTACTACTCGTGCAACACGCTTTGTAATCCAGGGATAACCAGAAATTAACTCGTGAAGTGACATCCAAAAACTTGAAGTATACTTATTTTGTCTTAAATATTCCTTAATGTCTAAATTTTTCCATCGTTCAGAACCTGTAGAAAGCGCAGCGAGTGCTCTTCCTGCGCCGGTTGATGACTCACAACATGCAAGGCCATGGCGGTCACAAGTGCTTTCTCTAGCGCGAGAATATGCTGCCCCTATCAGAGGAAGCCAAAGGACAGGCCACCGAAGCAAACTTCCACGAATGTGTTTTCGTTTTATATGGCCGAGTTCATGACCAATGTAAAATTTAACACCGTCTGGATGGGTACTCATTGCATCAACAACATCTGACATTAAAACAACAAAATGCGTCCCAAGAAATTTTGTAGCAAATGCATTAAATCCTCCATTGCCATTCAAAATATATGCTTTGGGGCGATCATAAATTTTTAAACGGTCACAGCAAAATGCAAATTGTTCATAAATATCCGGGAATTGTTTTTCTGTTAGTTCAATTCCGTTTCCTTTAATATGAGCAATAAGTGCAGATTGAGCAAAAAGATAGAAAATAAAACCAACAAGAAGACCAATAAGAGCTGCGCCTAATGAGCCGACAATAAGTGTTATCCAGACTAAAACACCTAAGATCAATGTAATGCCGCCAAGCGTACGTTCTCGTGGGTAAATAAGTTCATTCATAAGAGTTCCTTCAGTTAATGTTAAGTAAAAATTTTAGTGTTGGAAGTCCCTGCGATAGCCATATTACCAGCAGGATAAAAATGAATGAAGGCTATTTGAAAAAACCTATCATAAACTAAATTAAGGTAAATTCGGCATAGATTAAATTCTATGAAATTTCACCATCCTGGAATTCAGCCTTTTCAGTACATTCTTCCATTTCTTTATCTTCTTTTTCTGCCA
>JAKSBO010000733.1 GCA_022361095.1 Desulfobacterales bacterium
ATTTTAGCCTAAGGGTGCCTCTAATAATTAGAATTTTGGTTTGAGTTCGAGGCGCCATAAAATTTTAACCAAATGAATATATTAAATATTTCGAGGATTAAAACTTTATTGCAACGAAGAAATCATAGCCAAAAGGCAATTATTAGAGGTGGCCCTAATATGTGTCATCCATTTACTTGATATTATATGCTTGGATCAGCGCCACCAAGGGTGTTTCGAACCCTTTCAAGGGGATTTCGCAATATATCAATTTCTTTTCGGCCCAGTTCCGAACGGATCTCCTTTTCAATCTGCACCATCACGTTTAGGGCAAATTCTGCAGCCTCTTTTCCTTTCGACGTCAGCGTGACGAGAATCACTCTGTCATCATTGAGATCCCGTTGACGGTTAATCAGCCCGGATGATTCCATTTTTTTTACCATGTTTGTAACCGTTGCAGGTTTGATATCCAACCCATCGCCAATCATCCTCTGGGTCAATTCACCATGATCCATCAGCGAAGTTAAAACCCGTGCCTGCCCAAAATGAATCCCGCCCTCACCCAGCGCGCTTCTTAACCTGTCATTCAGCAATTTTCCTATGTGCATAAAAAGATGCATCAAAGGTTTGTCTGAATTTTCATTTTTCATAATCACCCCCCTTTTGAATTAGCAAACTAAACATTAGCAAGCTAACTGTCAATCGTTTTTTATCTTTCATTTAAAATTTTTTAGGGTATGATTTCGGAAGACCGGAGCCGGGAATCCACAAATTATTCCCATCTTTTCCACGATGAATGCACACAACGCTATACTATATGGAGACACAAAGTAAAAGATACGGATATGGACAAATTACAAAGGGCTGATCAGCCGACACGCTGACAATTATCTATCCCCATGGATCAAATCCCATGGATATGAGCCTTGAAGAGGCGAAAAAATCAGGGATTGGTATCGCGCTTAATGTGGATTTCGCAATTATTGTACGCTGCTGATTCCGCCTGCGGCCAAAGCAAGGAACGGGGAAAATCAGGTTAGCGTCGCCTCTGTAAAAGACAATGCGTGATGGCGTCGTAAACAATAGGGTAATTGCCGGGCACTATTTATTGTCCGACAATCGTCACGTTAACTTTTCGGGTTCTGGGCCCGTCAAACTCGCAGAAAAAAAGACTTTGCCAGGTCCCCAGAACCAGGTTTCCATTTTCAAGGGCAACGGTTTCAGACGGCCCGAACAGGCTGACCTTGATGTGGGCCGCTGAATTACCTTCCATATGCGTAAAGTTGTCATCAAAGGGGATCACCTTGTTGATGCAGGATAAAATATCCACAGGCACCGCCGGGTCCGCATTTTCATTAATGGTCACAGCCCCTGTGGTATGCATGGAAAACACATGCACAAGGCCGTTGTTTATGCCGGACTGCCGGACAATGTCCCGCACCTGGGCGGTAATGTCCACCATCTGGGTCCTGGACCCGGTTTTAATTGAAAACTGCATCTGTTTAATCCCCTTTAACTGGTACCTATACGATGCCCGGGTTTGGACGAAAAGTTGCCCGGATCCAAGGCGCAGAAAAATTTGTAACCTTACGCAACCTGACGGTTGTGAGGATTGCAAATTTTTCTGCAACGCCGCAAATGAATAATTTTTCGTTCAAATACTAATTCACATTTCCAGGGCGGTTTTTACGATGTTGTCAACGGAAAAACCAAACTCCTTGAGCACCGTACCGCCAGGGGCTGAGGCACCGAACCGTTCAATGCTGATGCTTTTGCCCTGGTTGCCTGCATACTTTTCCCAACCCATGGAAATGCCGGCTTCAACGGTCAGCCTCTTGGTAACGGAGGCAGGAAGAATTCTTTCTTTATATGCCTCGGGCGCCTTTTCAAACAACTCCCAGGAGAGCAGGGAAACAACAGATGCTTTAATATTGTGCTCTTTTTCCAAAACATCGGCGGCGGCCACGCTGATGTGCACCTCGGAACCCGTGGCAATGATCAGCATATCAGGGGTCTTGCCCGCACTTTTTACGGTGTATCCGCCCCACACCATATCGCCGTCTGAGTTGGAGAGATCCAGGGTGGGAAGCTTCTGCCGGGAAAGAACCAGTGCCGTGGGGCTGTTCAGGGTGCCCAGGGCCTTTTTCCAGGCCAAAGCCGTTTCATTGGCATCTGCCGGACGGATCACGGTCAGGCCGGGGATCGCCCGTAACGAGGCCACATGCTCTACCGGCTGATGGGTGGGACCGTCTTCGCCCACAGCCACGGAGTCATGGGTAAATACATAGATCATGGGCAGACGCATCAGGGATGCCACCCGGATGGCCGGGCGCATGTAGTCGGCAAAGACCAGGAAGGTTCCGCCAAAAGGCCGGACCCCGCCGTGGAGGTACATGCCGCTCATGACGGCGCCCATGGCATGTTCCCGGACACCAAAGCGAATGTTCCTGCCGGACCATGCTTCTTTCTGGAACTCCTCGGCACAGGTCATGTATGTTTTATTGGACGGTGCAAGGTCGGCAGATCCGCCCATCAAAGCCGGCAGGTTCGGTGCGATGCTGTTGAGCACCTGGCCGGACGCCGCCCGTGTGGCCACAGGCCCGTCTTCGGACTTGAACACAGGAATATCCTTATCCCATCCTTTGGTTAAAAATCCTGTGATGGCATCCACAAACAGATTGGCATCTTCGGGGTACAGGTTTTTAAACGTTGTAAACGCCTCCTGCCAGGTTTTTTCATACTGTTCCCCATATGACAGTGCCTTGCGCGTATCTTCCAGCACTTCATCGGGTACATAAAAATCCTTATCTTCGGGCAGTCCGTAGAATTTTTTCACCACTTTGATCTCTTCTTCACCCAGGGGGGAGCCGTGGGCATCCGGAGAATCCTGTTTGTTTGGGCTGCCATAGGCGATGTGGGTACTGATTTTTACCAGCGAAGGCCTGGATACGGCATCCTTGGCGGACTGGATCGCCTTTTCAATGGCATCAAGGTCATTGCCGTCCGCCACCTCAACCACATGCCAGTTCATGGCGTCGAATTTGGCACGGGTGTTTTCGGTGAATGTGATGCTGGTTTTGCCTTCAATGGTGATTTCATTGTCATCATAGATAAGGATCAAACGCCCAAGTCCCATATGTCCGGCCAGTGAAACGGCTTCAAGCGCCACCCCTTCCATGAGATCACCGTCGCCGCAGACGGCATAGGTGTAATGATCAATCACGCACTGCTCGTCCTTGTTGAACCGGTCCGCCATATGGCGTTCGGCAATGGCCATGCCCACGGCATTGGCCACACCCTGTCCCAGGGGGCCGGTGGTGGTTTCCACGCCTGCGGTGTCACCATACTCGGGATGCCCCGGGGTTTTGGAGCCCCACTGTCTGAAATTTTTCAAATCATCCAGGGTCAACCCATAGCCAAACAGATATAAAAGAGAGTACAACAAAGAAGATGCATGTCCGCCGGACAAAACAAAACGGTCCCGGTCCACCCAGGACGGGTTGGCCGGATTCTGTTTTAAAAAGTGCTTGAAAACCACATAAGCGGCAGGCGCCAGGCCCATAGGTGCACCGGGATGCCCGGAGTTGGCCTTCTGGACCATGTCCATGCACAGGGCACGGATGGTGTTGACGGTGAGCTGGTCTTGGTTGTTGTTTGCGGCATCAGCCATGGATATCTCTCCTGTAAAAGGTTTAAAATTTTTTATAAGAAAGTCTGTGTAACCTACACAGATCTTTCAAGTTTCGTTGTGGGCTGAGCCTGGTTGTCAATAGCCCGGATCAGCCCGCGGCTGCTATAATGCTCTCATATATTCAGGTTTCAACGGGACTTTGCCGTCCAGGGCCTGGGATATAAGTTCAAGGGTCTTTTCTTTGTCCCGGGGCAGATGCGCCCGTATGGGCAAATAATTGGATGCATGGTTGGCATGGAAAAGGCCGTCTGTCAGGTTGGTGGCGGCAATCATGGCCCCAAGCTCGGTCAGCATCTCCCCGGGCCCAAGGAGCTGAAACTCGCCTTTTTCATACTGGTCATGCAGTTCCGTGCCGGGGATGAGCATCAGGCTTAGGGCACCGACAAAGTCCGGGTCCATGGCCGTAAGCACCCTGCCGGTTTCCCGGGCATGGTCCAGGGAACCCTTGCGGCCGCCGAGTCCAAGCAGTACCGTCACCGAGACTTTGATGCCGGCCTTTTTCAGCTTTTTTCCCATGGTGACCATTTTATCCGCATCCGCGCCCTTGTGTATGGCCTCAAGCACCTTATCATCACCGGACTCAAGCCCCATGTAGGCAATTTTGAGCCCCAATTTGTGCAGCAGGGCCAGTTCTTCATCGGTTTTCATCTTGATACTTTTGGTGTTGGCATAGACACCCACACGCGCCACCCAGGGCAGCCGGTCCCGGATTCTTTCAAGGATGGGAACCAGGCGTTTCATGGGAAGGATCAGGGCATCCCCGTCACACAAAAACAAACGATTCTGCCGGCGGCAGTGCTTGCTTGCAAATTCGATATCTTTAAAGATCACATCATCTTTTTTGACGTCGAACCGTTTTCCCCGATAGGTCCCGCAAAAGGTACATTTATTATGGGAGCAGCCCAATGTGACCTGGAGCAGTATACTGTCCGCCTCGCTGGGAGGCCTGATAACCGTACCTTCGTAATGCATTGTGTATCCCCTTAAAAATTTAGGCCATTATACTTATCAGGAATAATCCAAAAATTCAATGTATCAGGCGCTTTGGCAAGACAACCGCCTGATCACTACCGGCAAGCAGGGCATTGTCTATTAATTGAAATAATACTACGCTTTTGTTAGCTTTAAGATCAAGTATTGGAAAAATTTGATGCAACCGAATTTAAAAAGGGCCAACTTGTTATGAAGCAACAAAGAACGCGTCATGGATGGTTGATCACAGGCGGCTTTTTAGCCCTGGTGATTGCCATGGGTGTAGGCCGCTTTGCTTACACGCCATTACTGCCGGCAATGCAGAATCAGTTCGGATTCAGTGATGAGATCGCAGGATCAATGGCTTCTGTCAATTACCTGGGGTATCTTATTGGTGCGCTCTTGTGTTTTAAAACTATGCGGGCTGCAACAAAATTGCGGTTATTCCGCATCTCTCTTATATCAAGTATTATAACCACGGCAGGGATGGGACTTGTTGCACAGACCCAGGCATGGATGATTCTCCGGTTGGCCGGCGGCATGGCAAGTGCCGGTATATTTATTCTCGGCTCCTCAATTGTAATGGGGCGGCTACCGCAATCAAAAAGCACCCTCGGCATGTTAATATACAGCGGTGTCGGGGGAGGCATTGCCTTAAGCGGGGTGTTTTCTCCGGTGCTGGTTAAATATTTTAATGTCCAGGCCTCCTGGGTGGGACTCTCTTTGATTTGCCTTCCGTTATCCCTTGTTTGCTGGTTTGTGCTGATTCCTTTGGAGGAAGGGCCAAAGACCGATTTATATTCGAATGGGGAAATTAAATTCAAATATCCGCTATTGCTTCCATGGCTTATGACCGCTTATTTTTTTGAAGGGTTCGGCTATATTATCAGCGGGACATTCATCGTATCCTTTCTCCAGGGCCAGTCCGGATTCTTTTCATCCGGCCCGGTGGCCTGGACAACGGTAGGCCTGGCAGCCTCCGTCTCCATTCCTGTATTTCACCAATTGTCACAACGCCTGCATCTGGTTTATGTATTGATTATCGCCCATCTCATACAGGGCCTGGGCATTGTACTCCCGGTCTTATCGTCCCACTGGCTATGCGTCATTTCAGGAGCCGTCTTGTTTGGCGGCACGTTCATGGGAATTACCGCCTTAACTCTTTCCATCGGTAAAACACTTAAGCCGGGTCAAAGCCAAAAGGTGATCGGACTGTTGACTGCCATATATGGTATCGGTCAGATTCTCGGCCCCCTGGTGTCCGGAATTTTATCTAAAAGTTCCGGGAATTTTGTATCTGCCATCGTGATATCCGCTGTAGCCGTAATTTTAGGGGCCATAATTTTGATAGCAGGTATTTTAAAACATACAATGACTAAAAAACAAGGAGGATATGGTGCCGTATGTTAACATCAAGATTACAGATGAGAATGTAACAAAAGAACAGAAGCTAAAGCTAATCCAGGGGGCAACCCAGCTCCTGGTGGATGTTTTGAACAAAAATCCCGCCACCACGGTTGTTGTCATTGATGAAGTCAATACCGACAACTGGGGTATAGGCGGAGAGTGTGTAACTGAGCTCAGAAAAGGAAAATAAAAAAGAGAAAAACCGCCATGGGTCAAGGCCCGCCGTCTTTTACACGCCGGCACCTCTTTACCGTTGTGCATAATACTCGATAATCCAGTTTTTAAGGAATTTTTTCCAACGCAGAAGTTGGGCAAATTAACAAAAACTGGGTCATCGAGTAATCGTATACAGGCATATATAATGACCCTGCTTGTCAGCCGGATAATCAATCTGCCTGAAACACTATTTTATTTAAAATCAGGCCTGACCCGGGCGCAATCTCTTTCAACGGCAAGACCTGACTGCCTGAAAGGGATTGTTGAATGCGGTTTAGATCGATATCTCTTTTTCCGAGTTTAAACAACTGCCCCATGATTAAACGGACCTGGTATCTTAAAAAACCAGATGCCTGAATCCTGAGCAGCCAGCTTTTCTCCGGAAAAAAACTGGCCCGGAATTCCGTGTTTTCTTCAATCCGGCAGACACGGATGTCTCGTTCAAGGCAGGTTTTCGGGCCGGGTTTGGTGCAGTATGAACCAAAATGATGCTGCCCTTCAAACAGCCTGGCGCCCTGTTTCATCAATTCAATATCAAGATCTTCCTGAACCGTATGCATCATGGCCGCACAGAATGGATGGCTTTTGCATCCAAATGCAAACAGGTAAAGATATTCTTTTACTTTGGAAGAACGGATAATGTTAAAGGTTCTGGATTTTTCTTCCACGCCTGTCACACGGATATCATTGGGCAGGTTTATATTCAATTTTGACTGCAGTGCTTCCATGTCCAGTGCATCACGGACAAAAAGCATGAATGCCGACTGATTAGCCGAGACCTTTGAATCGGTCCGGCTGGCACCCAAAATTCTGAACCCGGATTCTTCCAGGATAAAGCCAAGCGTTTTTTCAATCATGGCTTCAATGGTTTTTACACCTGGCTGCTTCTGCCAGCCATGGTACCGGAAACCCAGGTACTGGATATGAATCAGGTAATGATATAATTTTTCCTGCGCCATAAAAAAATCCTAACTGAAACAGCACCATAATACCACAGGATATATGACGTTGAATGCCATTTATCCGAGTGGGATTGTCACCCACAATAAATAGTGTCTGAACGAAAGCCTGGAAATTTCATCGAGTACAAGGCGGGGGCACATTAAAACCTTCGGAATACATGAAGTATTTCGAGGATTAAAATGTCCAGCCAACGAAGTAATCGGCAAAATTCACGATTTTCGGCCGGGCACTAAATAGATTTCCGTGATTACATCTGTTATTTTTATACCATGGACTTTTAAACGGCAAAACGCATTCCTGACCACCAGCGGAGGAATCCTGTGCAACACTATAAAATAAACACCCTGATTTCCGGAGGCCTGATTACCAATTATCACTGCACTTCAAAATGCCGCCACTGTCTGTATAACTGTGGTCCGGGCAGGCCTGCAGACTATATGGATAAAAAAACGTCCCTGCTCTGTTTTGAAAAAATCAGGGAATTCGGGGCTGCATCTGTTCATATTGGAGGCGGAGAACCATTTCTTAACCCACCAGGCCTTGAAAGCGTTTTAGAATGTGCAGCGCAAACAGGCGTACAGATCGAATATGTTGAAACCAATTCATCCTGGTATAAAGATGAACAATCTGCCTGCAGACTGCTGGAACGATTGAAATCAAATGGGCTGAATACCTTGCTCATATCCATCAGCCCTTTTCACCTCGAGAGCATTCCATTTTCAAAGGTTGAAAATGTTATGGCAGCCTGTTCAAAAACAGGGATACGGATCTTTCCCTGGATGGACACGTTCCGCAGCGATATTGGAAATTTTGACAAAAGCAGATGCCACCGGTTTGAAGAACTTATGGATCATTTCGGCCCTTCGTACCTGGCCGGTATTCAACGCCGCTACTGGATTCATCCGGGAGGCAGAGCACTGGATACGTTTCGTCCGGTGCATAACAAAAAATCAATTGAAACCATATTGAATGAAAACAAAACCCCCTGCTCAGGACAGCTTCTGGATACATCACATTTTCATATTGATCTGTATGGGAATTATATTCCCGGCCTCTGTTCAGGCATTTCCCTGGAAATGAATGCCCTGGGAAGCAGTCTCACAATTGATAAATATCCGGTTATGGGGACATTGCTTGAAAAAGGCATTGCCGGACTGCATGAAAGGGCTGTGGATGCCGGATTTAAACCATCAAGGGAATCCTACATATCAAAATGTGATCTTTGCACTGATATTCGAACCCACCTGGTTAAAAATAAACTATATCTTAATGAACTTCAGCCAAGAGGATTTTATCCGGTATAAACAATCCGGCCGCCTCTTTATGGATGGCTTGCCGCAAAACCATGGTCCATGTCCTGAATAGAAATTTTCAGCAAAGTATTTTATTTATAATCTTATTTTGCTTATAATTCATCCATGAAGCTTTTTTTCTCAATAACCTTATGCGTCTTACTTTATGGTTGTGCGAACAACATCCCTACTTTAGAACAAAGATTAAAAACGGCAGTAAATATAGGCAGTAATTTAAAAACAAACTATATGAAAACGGAAAATTTTACACTGTTTTCTTTGCAGCAACTTTCAGAACAATGTGAAAATATTCATATATATATTGAGGGGGATGGATTCGCATGGGTTACGAAAAGTAAAATCTCAAATAACCCTACCCCCATTAATCCCGTGGCGTTAAAACTAATGGAACAAGATAACAGCCCTTGCAAAATATATCTTGCAAGACCTTGTCAATATACAGAATCCGCTCTATGTGAAAGAAAATATTGGACATCAGGACGATTTCATTTTAGGATAATTCAAAGTTATCAAACAACACTTGATACAATAAAAAAAAAATACAAAAACACTACTTTTAAACTCATTGGTTATTCAGGGGGGGCTGCGATCGCTTTATTGATCGCTGCCAAAAGAGATGATATTAATCAAGTCATTACGGTAGCAGGTAATCTTGACCATGCTACATGGACAAAGTTACATAATATTACACCATTAACAAAATCCTTAAATCCTATTGATTACACAAATCACCTAAAAACCATTGATCAATTACACTTAATCGGATCAAAAGATATGATAATACCAAGGAAGGTAACTCAATCTTATATCAACAAATTTCCTCTTAACAATAAAATGAAACTGATTCATGTTAATTCAGACCATACGTGTTGTTGGTATAAAACGTTCTTTTCAATAATAAATTCAAAAGAATAAACTTTTCCAAATCGTAACAATGTAACATCTTTATAAGAACATAATGCTATAATTTATCCAAATTTAAAAATAATTGTGGAGGCGTAAATGTTTAAAACAGATTACAAATCAAGATTTAAAAAAATTTTAAAAGGAGGGAAAGTCTCCTTAATCGCAAGTGCGTTCATGATTGGAAGCTCTGTTTTTGCAGATGCAACCGTCTCCACAGCGATTACAACACAATTAACTGAAGCTGATTTGAATATTACGGTGACAAGCAGCGGCAGTATTACAACGACGAATAACAGCTCTATTTTACTTAATACAGATCTAGCGGAAGGACAATTTATTCTGAATAATGGAACCATTAGTGCTTCAAATAATATAAAAGTGGCTGCTATTCACTTGAACCCCACTTTTAGTAATAATGGTACTATTACAAATAATGGAACCTTAATAACGTCTTTTACGGGTACCGTTTATAATGATGCGGATGGTATTTTAATCGGATTACACAATAATGGCACCATAACAAATAATGGAACCATTCAATTAAGTGGAACGACAACAAACCCTTTTAATGGAATTTTAATTGGTGATGGTGACAATACAGGAACAATTACAAATAACGCTGGGGCTTCCATCATTATGAATGCCGTTAATGTTTATGGTATCTCTATTGCAGAAGATAATAGCGGAACTGTTGCCAATAATGGAAATATAACGCTTACATCCACAAATGAAGCACTTGGTATGGAGGTTGGTTGGCAAAACAATGATAATACGGGAACTATTACCAATGGAGGAAATATAGACACCACTGCGTCAACAGGCACGGCATATGGTATAAAACTCTACCAGCATAACAGCGGAATCATCAGAAATGAGTCCGGAGGTATCATCAATGCAACAGGTTCAACTGCCGCATATGGCATTTATAGTGCGGGGAATAACTCAGGAACGATAGAAAACAGCGGTACGATACAGGCAGATATTAATGGCACTTTAGATGCAGCAGCATATTCCATAAAAGAGAATACAATTCATACGGCTAGTGGCACAATCACGAACCAAAGCAGTGGTAAATTGTATGGTAATATCTCAACAGGAGATGCTTTAGATAACTACGGAATCATAGAGCTTCCTTGGAATGCAAACGGTGCCGATAAGGCAAATATAAATACGTTCGCAAATAAAACCAATGGTAAATTAACCATTGGACTTAATACGGGTTCTGATGGTGTGGTTACGAACAAATACTCACAACTTGAAAGTGCCGATATCTCAATTGAATCAGGTTCAACAATTGATGTCAATGTACTAACAGCCAGTTCAAATTATTCACTTCTTGAGGGTAAAACTCTCGACGATGTTATACTTGCAACAAACAGTTTAACGGCACCAGATAGTTTAACGGTAACGGATAACTCTGCAGTGCTTACTTTTAGCTACATTAAGGATGGAAATACCATTGACCTTGGCGTAGAAAGAATCAGTTATGAAACAATTACCCAAGAGAGCGGAGGCAATGCGCCTGCAAAAAGTGTTGCTGCTGCGTTGGATACCATAAATACAGGTACACCAACAACTGCGATGTCTGATTTGCTTGGAGAGATTGATGCATTATCAACAGGCACGTCAGTTGCAGATGCGACCAGTTCCCTTGCGCCACATATTATGTCAGGAATAAATGGCGCAGCGAATCAAATTGTGACAAATATTCAACAAATTATTGATATCAGACAAGCTGCGGCTTTAAAAAGCGGTATAAACTCAGGTGATGTGCAATTAAAAGAAAAAAATATTTGGGCAAAGCCATTTGCTTCTAGAGGTAGTCAAGATGATAAAAACGACATAAATGGATTTGATATTAATGCTTATGGTCTTGGTATAGGACTGGATGGAAAAAATAAAAACGATATACAAACGGGACTTGGATTTTTTTACACAAGAGCCGACGTAGAAGTAAACAATGTTGATCAAGATTCCGATTTGGATGTATTTACTATTTTAGGATATGGAAATATCCCTTTAGCATATAATATGAACTTAATGTATCAAGCGTCTTACGCTTGGCAAAAAACAGATACGTCAAGAGCTTTGTTTAATGGTGATACAGCCGAAGCTGATTTTACAGCAAATACTTTTGTAGCTGATTTAAAACTTTCTAAAGACTATCAAACGAACCCAAAACTGATTTTAAGACCAACGATAGCATTCACATATAAAAATCATAGAACGCCGGCATATGAAGAAAAGGGTGCTGCCGGTGCCAACCTTTCAGTCAATGAGAACCGATTTGAAGAATATATTCTAGGTTTAGGTTCTACACTGGATTATCAAATCAGCGATGATTCAAAGTTCTTTGCTAATGTAAATGTGGGATATGATTTAAAAGGAGATGTTCAAGAATCAACTGCAAGCTTTATAGAAGCCTCTGGTACTAATTTCTCAACAACAGGCGTTGATAATGGAAGATGGGAATATAAATTTGGAATAGGTTATGAAAAAACCCTCAAAGAAAATAATACGATCAACTTCTTCTTTGAACATAAGCAGGAAGGTACTGACTTTAGAAATGATACGATCTATGCTAAATATGTCTATGCATTCTAAACATACTTAGTATATTTCTTACTTTGTAGTATTTTCAATTTATTTTTATAAGAAAGTCTGGGTAAGCTACTCAGATCTTTCAA
>JAKSBO010000863.1 GCA_022361095.1 Desulfobacterales bacterium
ATGGCTTAAGTTCAGAATATAGCTTACAGAAGCAATGATATCATCTACGATAATATGCTTAGGCGATAATCTATTTTTATTAGACGCAAGCGATTCTAATAATTCTTTATCTGTTTTACAGTTATCAACAATCTCTTTCAATACAGGGTAATATACTCTGCTAGGCAGTTGAAGATGGTCGATATTAATATCCACATAATGGTCTATATCAACAAAATTGTTTCCAACAATCTTAACCAACTTATCTTCTTCATCCAAAACATCTACAGCTTTGATGCCAGCATTCTCAATTTCTATCGCTTTTTCTCTAGAAACTTTTTCGTCTTTTTGCCCTAGTATCTCTCCAGTATTTGGGTCAATAACGTCTTCTGCAAGTTTGCACCCTGTCAAACGTTTTGCTAAGCCTAATTTTTTGTTGTATTTGTAACGCCCTACTTTAGCCAAATCATACCTTTTTGGATCAAAGAAAAGTGAATCAATTAAAGATTTTGCACTTTCTACCGTAGGTGGTTCACCAGGACGTAATTTTTTGTAAATCTCTAATAACCCTTCATCTATATTATTAGTATGGTCTTTTTCTAGGGTTCTTAAAAGTCTTTCATCTTCTCCTAATAATTGGAGAATTTCCATATCAGATCCAAAGCCTAACGCTCTAAGTAATGCGGTAGCAGGTTGTTTTCTTGTTCGGTCTACACGAACAGAAACAATTTCATTGGAATCTGTTTCATATTCAAGCCATGCTCCTCTATTAGGGATAATGGTTGTTGAAAATAATTTTCTTCCTGTTTTATCAATTTCCATATCATAATATGGACCAGGAGAACGTACTAATTGAGTTACAATAACCCTTTCAGCGCCATTATAAATAAAAGTTCCCTTATCTGTCATAAGAGGGAAATCACCCATAAAGACTTCTTGCTCTTTTACTTCGCCAGTTTCTTTATTGATTAATCTCACTTTAACTTTTAAAGGTGCTGCGTATGTAACATCTCTGTCTTTACACTCTTCAACGTCATATTTTGGACTTTCATCAATAGAGTAGTCAATGAATTCTAGAATCAAATTGCCTGCATAGTCTCTAATTGGAGAAATGTCCTCGAATACTTCTCGAAGTCCTTCATCGAGAAACCACTCATACGAATCTCTTTGGATTTGTATCAGACTTGGC
>JAKSBO010000967.1 GCA_022361095.1 Desulfobacterales bacterium
CTTGCGTTGGAAATTCTCCCCATGGACTTGATCAGGGTTTCCATGGACTGGTTTGCCTCTACGATAACCTGGCCGGCCTTTTTCATGAGATCGTCTGCATGTTCGGCGTTTTCCGCATTCTGCCTGGTCATAGAGGCCATATCCTCCATGGAAGAGGAGGTCTCTTCAATGGCGGCCGCCTGGTCCGTAGCCCCTTCCGCAAGGGTCATGCTGGACGAAGAGACCTGGCTTGCAGCCTCTGAAACCTGTTGTGCCCCTTCGTTGAGGTTGGTGATGATTTTCCCGATGGGGTTGGTAATGCTCCGCCGGACAACAATGAAGAAAATCGCCATGGTCATCAGGACGCCTAAGGCCGCCACGCCTCCTGCTTTAAGCAGATTTAGCTTCATCTGGGCATCTGCCGGGTCCAGGGACTGGATGACCTCAAACGCCCCGTGAATTTCTCCGGCTTTCCAGTTCTCCATCCTGCCGCCCGTGGGGTCCTGCCCCTGGTCATTTCCCCACAGGGCAAGGCTTGTGGCGGGATCACCGTGGCAGAGAAGGCAGGTTTCCGTCAGGCGGACTGCCCTGAATACCCTTACCGTATTCGCCTGTTCATCCAGATAAATAAAATCGTTGGTGCCTTTTCGTTTCATCTCTTCAAGCGCTGTGCGTTCAATGTCGTCGGGTTGATTTTGGGGATTTCTTGGTTTGAATTTGGGCACTTTAAAGATGTAGCCCATACGGTCAGCCTGTTCATAGGCAGCCTGCCAGGCCGAGACCACAGGTACCATAGACAATACCTTGTCTTTCTGATTTTTTTGTGCGTAGCTTCGCATCAGTTCCGGTGTCATGATCCCCTGTTGCCATTTTGTTTCTATTTCATTGCGCACGGATTCAGTCAGCAGGCAGATGGTTTGGGCCTTGCTGATAAAGGCCTCTACGGATTTTTCGTGGTCATCGAATCCGTAAAGGGTAAAGAGGCAGATACACAGAGCTGTCATTGTGGTTAGCCCTACCAGGAGGATTTTATTCATAAGGCTCATGTCAATGGATCTCCTTGTGCTTTGACGGCCGAATCACTTGAACGGCTTTTGATTGGAAACTGATTGTAACCCGTGGGAATGCTCAGGGGCCCGAGTTAAGAGAATGTAGAATACAGGAGTTTAAGGAGTATAGCATTCAGAACGATTATTTATAATAACATAGCCAGGAACTTCTTGACCAGAGGATTTTTAATTTTATTCCCCTGGTTGAAGCCATTCCGATGAACCCCAACAGTGCATAAAATTTTTATAAAAAGGATGAAAACAGTTGATATACAAGGATAAAAGAGATGTATACTGCTAAATCAAGAGTTCACTGTGCATGAGATCCTGATTTAAACAATGTTTACTTAAAATGTTACCCTTCGGGGAAGCCATGGGGATTTCTGCAATATTGGGGTGAATGCAGACAGGGATCAAATGGGGAAAGTTATAACCTTTTAGGGATCGGGAGCAATCAGATCCCCGGAAGAGGAGAATGTGATCCGGCAGGGGGAAAGCGCTTTCAGATAAGGCAGTTTTTCGGTTTCACCGGCCAGGCCTTCGCTGACAAGAAAATCGGTCGTATGCATGGTGTCCCTGATAATGACCGCCCGGACCTTTTCAGGACGCACCGGACCAATGGTCTGAAATCCTGCCTGAATTGCCTTTTCTTCACTGGGCAGCCGGACCGGAATGGCGGCTTTTTTCAGGGACATGGCCGTCAGGGCATTCATGATGGTGGCCTGGTAATCCATACCTGCAAATACTTTTTCGGTGATAATGTCCGCATTGCCTAAGCCGACGGCATTGCCTGCCGTGTTTGCGGAGAGGTCTAAAATCACCAGCCGTTTAGTGTCAAGGCTTTGGGAAAAATCATCTTCCATTAAATCACAGGTTCTGCCGGTGACATTGGGGTCCATGCCTGATCCGCTGATCTCTTTGCCGATTTGCCGGACCACGAGCAGGTCCAAATTTTTATAGGGCAAAGCCGGGAAGTTGGATTTGGCCAGGGAGAGCAGTTCCGGTTCCCTGGTGCAGATATGGGCAGCGGGTATCACCTCAATTTTCATGATCCGGTCATAGGCGTCCTCCACCACACCAATGCCCAGACACAGGTTGGTTTGTTCAATAATGGTGTCGCCCATGGCTTTGAGCAGTCTGTGAAACCCGTATTTCAGGGCAAAATTATGATAGGTTAACGCGCCTTTGTGTTTACCCATACCCACCACAAGCATCTTGTAAAGGCCGCTTTCCACATCTCCTTTGAATTTGGTATGGGGCTTGGTGCGGTTGATGCAGATGCTGTGGTCCGCTGCCATGGCTTTTTTTGAAAAATGGACAGGCACGTTGTCAAACACGCTTCCCACCTGAACCGTATCCATTTGCGAGGCAATGGCTGCCTGGCAGACATCCGGTGTAATGCCTAACTTTGCAAGGGTTTTTTCCTGGCCTTCGGGGGTGGCGCTGCCGTGACTGCCCATGGCAGGGATGATCACAGGGAGAGCACCTATGTTTTTTATGCTTTGGCAAATTTGTGCCGCAAGCGTTGAAATTTTGTTGATGCCCCGGCTGCCCACGCCCACGGCCACGGTATCTCCGGATTCAATGGCTGATTGATCCAGCGCCTGGTCCAGTTGTGCTTTCAAATCCTTTGCCGGGTCCGGCAGTGCCATGGACGGCAAAGCCAGTTTTGCCCGGTAAAAACCGGGGAATTTAAATGTTTTTTCAAGGTATCCCGGATATCTCATTTTTTCAGTTCCCCGGCTGGGGCAGGCACACGGATATCGTAGTGGTTCCTGCCTTCTCGGATAAAGAGAAGTGAATGCTCCCGCCATGCAGTTGTGCCGTGAGCATTGCCGAATACGTCCCGATACCCGTTCCCTGGGGTTTGCCGTAGGTAACAAACTTATCAAAGACCGTCTCACGGATCGGCTCAGGGATGAGTCCCTGGTTTTCTATATCTA
>JAKSBO010000945.1 GCA_022361095.1 Desulfobacterales bacterium
CCGATTTCCCAGGAAACGGGATAGGCATTATGGACATGCCAGTGCATCAGCGCCTGCCCCTCATGGTTCAGGAGCATCACATGGACATCCATGGGTTTAATGGGATTGGAAAAATCCGACTCCAAAGTCTCTTTGCACCAGTTAACAAGCGAAGTGTCCTTGGTTTGCAATGCCGTTTTGAGAACAAGGTTGTCCGGTTTGATCTGCTTGGGCAGCTTGTGAACAAACCGGTTCTCTCCTCCTTCCCTGACCTCTTCGACATCCATGCGGGTCTTGATCCCGGAAACCTCCTGGAAAGGCACCTCCCAGATGCCGGAACCATCCTCAAACTTTACCATGAAATAAAAGGCAACGGGCAGGTCGTATTCAGGATCATTACTCAAGCGTCAGCCCCTCATGGGCGATTTCAATGGTTTCAATGGCCACTTCATTGCCGTCGGACTTGAAATCCGTGCCCGTGATCTTGGTGGGCCAGGCATTGGCCAGCTTCCAGGTCATGGCCGGGCTGCCCTCTTCGTCCAAAAGGCTGATGGTTACGGGGATGCGCTTGATGGTGTTCATCTTGATCTCCTTGAGCCAGTCCCAAAAAGCTTTGTCCCCTTTGTACACCCCTTTTTTCATGGTGACATTGCCGTATTTCTTAATGCCGGGCATCTTGATGGTTGAAAATTCCTTTGAGTTCCCGGCCCGGTACTCGATGATCTGGGCCTCGCTGTCCAGGCCGGATACTTCCTGAAAAGCCAGTTCCTTGTCATCCCATTTGACCTGGAAATAAAACTTTGGCATGGGCCATACTTCAGTGCTTTGGGCGGATCCGTCATCTGCCATGATATATTCTCCATTTTTTTATAGGTTTTAGCGGTCAGCCATCAGCAGTCAGCTGATTGCTAATACCTGACAGCTGAGAGCTGATCTAGGATTTCTGCATCTGCTGCTGGAATGTAATTTCAATGAACTCTGCCGGCCGTGTGACCGCCACCAGGACCGTAATCCTCAGGATCCCTTCCAGGATATCTTCCGGGGTCATGGTTTCGCCCAGGCCCACATGGACGCTGAAGGCATCTTCGGGAACGGCACCGGCCAGCCCGCCGCGCTTCCAGATACCGTTAAGAAAATTTTTGATCATGGACTTCATGGTGACCCAGGTGTTGGAATCATTGGGTTCGAACACATAGGCCTTGGCCGCGTTTTTGATGGACTCTTCCAGCATGATCATGGTGCGGCGGACATTAACGTAGCGCCAGTCTAAACTGTTTCCGTCCAGGGTTCTGGCGCCCCAGACCAAAACGCCCTCACCGATAAAGGTCCTGATGGCGTTGATGGACTTGCCGTGGATGGTCACGTTAAGGTCTTCCTGGTCGTCATGGGAAATGTTCACCGCCGGAGAGACCACGGAGTTGAGGCTGACATTGGCAGGTGCCTTCCACACACCCCGGGAATTATCCACCATGGTGTAGATACCGGCCATGGCTGCGGCAGGGGGCAGCAGATTGAACTTGCTGGTCATCTCCTTTACCAGCAGGGCCCAGTTTTTACTCTTTTTGGATAGCGCCTTGTCCAGGACACCGGCCATTTCCGGGTTATTGGCATTGTTTATCAAATCGTCAATAAAATCCGACTGCTGTTTCATCATGGTTTCCAGGGCCGTGATCTGTTCCTGGGTATCCGGATCAAGGGTTTGTTCAGGGGCACTCTTCTTCTTTGCCGGGGCATCTTTTTTCTTGGCAGAGGCATCCTCCCCTTCTTCGGGGGCATCTTCCCCTTTGGCAGTTTCCGCTTCGCCGCCCTTGGGTTTCAGCCGGTCCAGCTCCGCTTCAATGGGTACAATAAATTCATTTGTCAGTATCTGCTTAAGTTGCTTGAGCCCGTTCTCTTCCAGATGAAAATAGTTCAGGTCCTTTTCCTGGAGTACCGTGGTATTCAGCCAGGGGTAGTAGGCTGCAGCAAAGTCGAGGTTGTTGATGCCCAGCGCCCCCCGGAACGCATCAATGGGATCTCCGTCCGGGTCATGGCGGTCCTTATCTCCATTGTAAACATCCAGAATGGAGACCCGGTTCTTCATTTTATTCCCGCAATGCATGAGGGATGCCTGCTGGACACCGATGCAGTCTTTTGCCTCTTTGAGCTTCACCGCTTCGGGAATCACCACCATGGTGGGCTCGGTCTCCTTGATCAGGGTTTTAATTCCGGCCTTCATCTTATCCGCATTAAAGTCTTCCCCGTCGTAGTCCCCGATGGATACGATGTAGCAGGGACCGCCTCCGTTTTCAAAGAACATCCGGATGCAGTAAAAGAAAATGTATTCCGGGCCGGTCCGGGTCAGGTTGAAGTTTCCGGCGCCGGGAAAGCTGATGTCGGGCTCAGCCCCGTTGGAGACCTGTGCAATGGTAAAGGCCGGCGTGGGATCGGCACCGAAATATTCCTGGTACTCCACCATTGACGATATCCGCCAGGGTTTGTTCCGAAGACTTTTACCCTTGTTGTCTGCTTTTTCCGTATGCCCGATAAAGGCAGGTACTGCTGTAGCAACCTCCACAACAGAGTTTGGAAAAGCACTTTTTTCCACGATGTACACACCCGGGGTTTTCATGGTTCCCATTGTTGTTCCTCTCTTATCTTTAAATGTTAATAAAAATTTCCGAGATATATCCGGCTGTGCCGGGGCTTTTGGATTTAAACAGGGTATTTGGGGATGCAGGGGGCAGCCGCTTGATCATCAGGGCACCGGACATCTCGTCCTTTAAGGCAAAATTGGTACGGCCGTTCTGTGTCAGGGGGATGGGCTGATCTGAAATAAATGCCTGGGCCGGACTGCTTACCGGCAGATCCGGCGGTTCTGTTTTTTCAAAACGTATTTTTCCGTCCCGGTCAACCACCTGAACCGGATCCGGTTTCCCCAGGATGAGGTATTTCCAGCGGGTTTTCCGGGTGGGAAAGGCGGCATAAAAGGCCTGGCCCAAACCCTGGCCTTGTTTTGAAAAAAGGATGCCGGCGTCCGGGTCAGGGAACAGCCCGATGGTACACATAGGGGGCTCCCGTCTTATGCTGCCGGCCATGGCGGC
>JAKSBO010000312.1 GCA_022361095.1 Desulfobacterales bacterium
GGCACCGTTTTCCGTGAGCCGATCATCTGTGACAATGTTCCGCGTCTGGTACCTGGCTGGACCGACCCGATCGTTATTGGCCGTCATGCTTTTGGTGACCAGTATCGTGCAACAGATCTGCTGATCCCCGGCCCCGGCAAACTGACCATGAAATACACCCCGGCCGACGGTGGTGAAGAGCAGGAATTCGAAATCTTTGACTTCCCGACCTCCGGTGTTGCCATGGGCATGTATAACCTTGATGAATCCATCAAAGGTTTCGCCCGCGCCTGTATGAATTACGGTCTTAATCGCGGCTGGCCGGTTTACCTGTCCACCAAGAACACCATCATGAAAAAATATGACGGTCGTTTCAAAGATCTGTTTGAAGAAGTTTTCCAGAACGAATTCAAGGCCGACTTCGATAAAGCGGGCATCACTTATGAGCACCGCCTGATCGACGACATGGTTGCCTGCGCCATGAAGTGGAATGGCAAGTTTGTCTGGGCCTGTAAGAACTATGACGGCGACGTTCAGTCCGACACAGTTGCCCAGGGCTTTGGCTCACTTGGCCTGATGACTTCCGTTCTAATGACACCGGACGGAAAAACAGTGGAAGCGGAAGCCGCTCACGGTACGGTTACCCGCCACTATCGTGAGCATCAGAAAGGTAACGAAACCTCCACGAACCCGATCGCTTCCATCTTCGCCTGGACACGGGGCCTGCTGCACCGCGCCAAGCTGGATGGCAATGCAGAACTGACCAAGTTCGCCGAAACGCTGGAAAAAGTCTGTGTCGCAACTGTTGAGGGCGGCGAAATGACAAAAGACCTGGCGCTTCTCGTCGGACCGGATCAGTCCTGGCTGACCACCAACCAGTTCCTGGATGCCATTGATGCAAACCTGAAAAAAGCCATGGGCTGATTTTTCATCTCATAATTGTGAGAAAGGCCGGTGTTCTGCACCGGCCTTTTTTGTGTCTGATTAATCCCGCAAAGCGGAAAAGCCACGATTTCATACAAACTTAACTTGCATATTCAAGTTATAAATCATAATAATTTCCACACAATTTGTGTTTTTATGTTGTTTTTTGCAGAGAATATAAAATTTTCATCCATAAAACACACAAATGAGTTTCATATGTATCGGTATCAAGTAAAGACCTGTTTCGATCGAAACAGAGGGGTTAGATAAGTTCCAATATCAAGAGGGGTATTATGATTACAGTATTGAGGAAAACAATCATTGCGACTGTTACGGCTTTGGCAACAATGATGTCGCTGAATGCAGCAGCGGACACACTGAATTTTTCAGAATTGCCGCGAGATGTCGTTCTCACAACACCAGCGGTTCTTTCCAATGCGACCATTACGTCGTCAACCGGTGACACCTACATAGATAGCCTTTATTCAACAAATGGCTTTGGTGCAATCTGTGGCGCAGATGGTAGTACTTGTGAAGCGGATCTGAATATCCAGTTCGATTCAACCATCGAAAACCTGTCTTTTTCCATACACGGATACGGGGGCAACGACAGTCTTACAGTTATGGGGTATCTGGGCGCCACACTTGTCAATACGGTATCACTTACTGATACACCGTTGCTTGACATAAGTGCCTGGGGACAAATGGATCGTCTTTTTCTAGATTATGATGGTTCAGATGACTATGGCTATGCTTTCTCTGATTTTGATTTCACGACGGTAACGGCCGTTCCTCTGCCAGCGGCACTGCCACTATTTGGTGCGGCTCTTATGGGACTTGGTTACCTTAGTCGTCGCCGAAAACAGCAATAAACAAACATCCTTGCTAGAGAAAAGCCGGTCGAGTAACCGGCTTTTCTTATGACTATTTTCTGATTTATTCCCGGTTTCACCAATTTTGATGACCTTCAAAATCCAGCCTTCCCTTAACGTCGTTTCGGTCAAATCTGATTTTGAGGGGGTAATAATGTTAAAACGGATACAATTTGCATGTCTGGCAGCCATCTTTTCAGGGATTTCCTTCGCCACATCCGCCGATACACTGGACTTTACGGAAATTGGCGCGACGGGAATACTGGGCACCACTGATATCACCCTGTCCAACGCAACCCTCACCTCTTACGGCAACAACTTCTTCGTCTATGCTCCCGGTGCGACGGGAGAGAGCAACGGAAAAGGCTCCATTTGCGCCATGCAAATCGGTTGCCGCGCAGATATGGAAATATCTTTCAATGAAAAGGTGATGGATCTGACGTTTGGTGTTTTTGGTTATGCTGCCGGCGACGCTGTCTCCATATCAGCGTTCAATGACGGGGCGCTCGTTCAATCCCTTCTTATAACATCAGAGACATTTGTTGATTTTTCGGGCTTCGGCGTTATCGACCGCTTATTCTTCGATGATGTTGCAACCGGCGGCCATGGTCTCGGCTATAATGATTTCAGTTTCTCAAGCGTTTCCGTCAGTGCCGTTCCCCTGCCGGCTGCCTTCCCTCTGTTCGGGGCTGCGATGGTTGGGCTGGGCTTGCTGGGATGGAAACGAAAAAAAATCTGAAAATCGGATAATTCTAATAAATTTTGACCTATCATCAAATTGAATGATGATGGATCTGGCACTACCCCTCATTCTGACTTTCACATCCATTGATGTAAGAGAAAAAATGAGGGGTATCATGGTGTTTAGAATCAAAATTGCATTAAAAACCGCCTGCCTTTTGGCGGGTATCAGCTTATCAAGTGCTGCAAGCGCAGATACGTTAAATTTCCTTGGTGAACTCGGCTTCGGCCGTGTCAATTCAACAACAGCCATACTCTCAAATGCGACCATTGAAACATCGGAAGATAACCTGTTTGTCCACGGTGCCGGAAATGTAGGGGATACTCTCGGGGTCGGCAGTATCGGGAGTACATTTATATCATCTGAACGCAACAACGTTCTGGGGAATGATTTGACCATTACGTTCAATTCAATTGTTTCCAACGTTATGTTTGACACATATGCATCCGGTCTTGGCTCACGGGGACATGTGAAAGCCTATTTCGGGACAACGGTTCTGGGTAGGCACAATTTTGACAACGCACATGAATCTGTCGATCTGTCCGGACTGGGGCAAATCACATCCCTGATCATCTCGGATACTGTTCCTGAAAGCCACGGATATTATTTCAACAACTTCTCTTTCGACACTGTCGGGGTAAGTGCCGTTCCGCTCCCGGCCGCCCTGCCCCTATTTGGCGCGGCAATGGCCGGCCTTGGCTTTCTTGGCTGGAAACGGAAAAGAGATAGCTAAATAGTCTTTGTTTTTCAAAACAGGGGATCCATTGACTATTTGTAAATTTGCAAGGCACTTTCATCAAATTTGATGATGCCGGCAACTGGTAAAAAAGGCATGTTGAGGATGCCTGTTCACGGTAGAGATAACTGCATCGCTTCGGCGATAAAGGCATCAAAACATTCCGTGATCCTCATGTTCCCCCAAACGGAGGATTACCTTAAGGGGTCGGCGCTGCCGGCCTCTTTTTGATGAACGGGGTATTGGGGACAGTCAGCTGCATCCTGTCTTGTCGGGGGGGATCGGACAGATGCAGCGGCTACCTCAGGGAGTTTTCCCAAAACACCTGTCTAGTGGGGGGACATCGTTTAGAGACGAGGGCCTCCCACCTCCTCAAAAATATTTTAGGCAGGAAAACACACGGCTTCGATTTTGTTGCCGTCGGGATCAAGAATAAAAGCACCATAATAGGTCGTCATGGCGGCTTGCCGGGGACCCGGTTCACCCTCATCGGAGCCACCACCGGCAAGAGCAGCTTTATGAAAGGCCCTTACGGATACTTCAGTACGTGTTCGAAGACCGATGTGGCAGCCATTATCTGACGGCAGAGCCGGCATATCCGGGCGGGCATTCAACCA
>JAKSBO010000581.1 GCA_022361095.1 Desulfobacterales bacterium
CAATGTCAAGGTAGTGGCGCCGCTCTTCGCCGGTATATTGATTTTCCTTGATAAGCAGGGTTTCGATATACCCCTGCAGGGTGGCAAGCGGGGTGCGCAGATCATGGGAAACATTGGCCACCAGCTCCCGGCGCATCCGGTCGGATGCTTTCAGTTCAGCCATCTGGGCCTGGATCCGGCCGGCCATCTCCCTGAATGTGCTGCTCAGGCGGTCGATTTCATCGGGCGGGCCCTGGGACTTGGGCAGGCGGACATCAGCCCCGGCCGTTCCGCCCTCAAACGCCTCCATGACGGCGGCAAGTTTTTTCAGGCGGCCAGTGAGAAGGCCGAAAAGGACCAGCCCCGCTGCCAGGGCAAAGAGGAGGCCGGCCCCGATCATCCAGGCCGAAAGCCTCAGAATATAGCTGCCTTTAAGTTTCTGGGCCACGGAATCGTATTCTTCCCCGCCTAAAATGACGTAAAGGTAGCCTTCAAGGATGCCGTTTCGTTCAATGGGTGCCGCTGAAAAGACTTTTTTCCCGGTGGCATTTTTGGGGTCATCCCCAAGAACCGGCGGGATCAGCGTGTTGTCAAGCCATTGCTTTACAGGGGAGAGATCCACTTTGCTTCGCTTAACGCTGTCCGGGGGGGCGGAAAAGGTCAGGATGTGTCCGTCAACGTCCAGAAGGTAGATCTCAATGCCTGGGTTGATGACCATGAGCATGTGGAAGATCTCCTTGAGCGCCGCCTGGTTTACCTGGCCCTCTTCCATGAGAATCCGCTCTTTGACGATTTGTCGGGCAAGGCCGGTATTCAGTTTTTGGTTCACCTCCTGCTGGTACATGTCCGTGGCAAAGACGGTCACCCCGATAAAGATCAGGCCCACCACAAAGAAGAGGGCTGCCAGGCCTGCTGCAATTTTGGAATACAGGGAGTTAAACATCGGCCTCACCCGTGTCCGTGAATTTATAGCCGACCCCCCAAACCGTCAGGATATACTGGGGATTGGCAGGGTCGGATTCGATTTTGGCCCGCAAACGGTTTATATTGGAGTTAACGGTATGATCGTAGCCGTCGTGGCCGTATCCCCAGACATTTTCAAGGAGCTGGGACCGGTTAAACACCCGGCCCGGCCGGCGGGCAAAAAAGGTGAGCAGGTCGTACTCTTTTGCCGTGAGGTCCACCGGCTGCCCTGCGACGGTGACCTTGCGCTTTTCAGGATCAATGGCCAGGGCCCCGGCCCGGATGACGGGTTCCGGTGCCGTCTCTTTCATGGCGGAGAGGTTTTCCATACGCCGGAATACGGCTTTGATCCGGGCAACCAGTTCCCGAATGGAAAATGGCTTGGTAATATAATCATCGGCCCCGAGTTCAAGGCCGAGAATTCTGTCAATCTCGGAAGATTTGGACGTCAGCATCAGCACCGGGGTGACCAGGCCCTGCCCCCGGATGCTTTTAAGAATTTCGATGCCGTCCATACCCGGCAGCATAATATCCAGGACAATGAGGTCGTACCCTTTGCCGGCCGCCTTCTTATGTCCGGTAAGGCCGTCACGGGCCAGGTCCACCTGCCAGGACTGGTCACCAAGGTGAAGGAGAAGAAGGTCAGAAAGCTCGGTATTGTCTTCCACGACAAGAATTTTTTTCTGCATGGGAACTCCCTTTGGTTTATTGAGACGCGATTTAACCTTTGTTGTCCTGTCGGCTTTTAACGATTTGTTTTAATCATAGCGATCCTTGGCGGAACCCGTCAAATAAAAACACTCTTGTGACGGATTTGTGATACTTTTATGAGATTTGGGGCCTAACGTTTGGATTAGTAAATTCCCCAAAAGGAGGGTACATGATTCCAAAAACAGCATTTACGGCATTGAGGCGACATGTTATTTTTTCATTGAACAGTGTTTGAACAAGAACATGGGAACTTTACCCCGTACAAGGCGGGTGTAATTTTTAACCCAACTGCGTCATCGGTAAAATCAACGATTTTCGGCCGGGCTCTAAAATTAAGATTGGATTAAAAAATGAATAAAAGCATCTTTAAAGTGTTTATTCTCGGTGTACTTATCCTGGGTGTTATCCTGTTTTTTGCATTGGACCTTCACCGGCACCTGACCTTTGAGGCACTTAAATCCCAGCAGGCTGCCATGGCAAATGTGTATGCGGAAAACACAGCCATGACCATTTTTATCTATATGGCGGTCTATGTCGTTGTTACTGCATTGTCGCTTCCGGGGGCTGTGGTGATGTCCCTGGCAGGCGGTGCCGTGTTCGGGCTGTGGGCAGGTACGGTCATTGTCTCCTTTGCCAGTACCATCGGTGCAACTTTGGCATTTCTTGCGTCACGGTTTCTGTTGAGGGACTACATTCAGAATCGATTTGCCGACCGGCTTAAAAAAATAAATGAGGGTGTTGAAGCCGACGGCCCTTTTTATCTTTTTACCCTGCGCCTGGTGCCGGTGTTCCCCTTTTTCGTGATCAACCTTGTCATGGGGCTGACCCCCATTAAAACGGGCATATTTTATATTGTCAGCCAGGTGGGCATGCTCCCTGGAACCCTTGCCTACATCAATGCCGGCACCCAGCTATCCAAAGTGGAAAGCGCATCCGGTATCCTCTCCTTGCCAATGCTCGCCTCCTTTGCCGTTCTAGGGATTTTCCCCTGGATCGCAAAGGCGTTCACCGGCTTTTTGAAAAACCGGCGGGCCCTGGCGAAATTTTCCAAGCCGTCAAAGTTTGACTTCAACCTGGTGGTTATCGGTGCCGGTTCCGCCGGTCTTGTGACCTCTTATATTGCAGCGGCTGTGAAAGCCGGTGTGGCATTGATAGAAAAGGACAAAATGGGGGGAGATTGCCTGAATACCGGATGTGTGCCCAGCAAAGCCTTGCTGCGGTCGGCAAAAATGCTCTCCTATGCCAGAAGGGCCAAGGAGTTTGGGTTTGAGCATACCCATGTGGACTTCCGGTTTAAAACAGTCATGGAGCGGGTGGAAAAGATCATTAAAAAAATAGAACCCCATGATTCCGTGGCACGGTATACCCAGCTCGGGGTTGACTGCATCTCGGGTGAGGCTCAAATTCTCTCCCCGTATGAGATTGAAGTGAACGGTAAAACCATCACCACCCGCAGCATTGTCGTGGCAACGGGTGCAAGGCCCAGGGTGCCGGCCATCCCCGGCCTCGACCAGGTGCCTTATTTTACCTCTGATACGGTCTGGTATTTAAGGGAGTTACCCCAAAGGCTGGTGGTGATGGGGGGCGGCCCCATCGGATGCGAACTCAGCCAGGCCTTTGCCCGTCTGGGTGCCCAGGTTACCCTGGTGGGCAGGGCGCCCCGGCTCATGGGCCGGGAGGATAAAGATGTGGCTGACTTTATCCGGGAGACCTTTATCCGGGAAGGGATTCAGGTCCTTACCGGGCATTCCGTAAAAGAGATACGGGTGGATAATGACGAAAAAAAACTGATCTGCACCCGGAATTCTGACGGACAAGCGGTGGCGGTTCAGTTCGATGCCCTCCTGCTTGCCGTGGGACGTGTGCCCAATACCAAAGGGTTTGGACTGGAAAAACTGGGGGTGGCACTGAACCCCAACGGTACCATTAAAACCAATGGCTGGCTCCAGACCACCATTCCCAATATTTATGCGGCGGGCGACGTTGCAGGCCCTTACCAATTTACCCATGTGGCTTCCCACCAGGCCTGGTATGCATCCGTAAACGCATTGTTCGGCGCTTTCAAAAAGTTCACGGCAGACTACAGGGTGATCCCCTGGTGTACCTTTACCGATCCCGAAGTGGCCCGGGTGGGCATGAACGAAACAGACTGCCTTGCCGCCGGCATTGCCTGCGAGGTGACCCGCTACGGAATTGATGATCTGGACCGGGCCATTGCCGATTCCGAAGCCCGGGGATTTGTCAAGGTACTCACCGTTCCCAAAAAGGATAAAATCCTGGGGGCAACCATTGTGGGGGCCCATGCCGGTGACCTGATCCACGAATTTATTTTGGCCATGAAATACAATATCGGGCTCAATAAAATCCTTGGCACCATTCATATTTACCCGACCCTGGCGGAATCCGGCCGGTTTACCGCCGGTGCCTGGAAAAAAGCCAGGGTACCGAAAACCGCTTTGAAATTTGTTGAACGGTTTCTGACCTGGCAACGTAAGTAACTGTTTTAAAATCTTAATATCTAAAAATAACAATGGGAGTAAATTTGAACACAGATCAGTATCACCACTGGATCAGACTTGAACAGGACAACACAGCAGTATATATCAACCCTGAATCCGTGGACTGGATCATCCCCAGTGCCGCAGGAGACCGGCTGCTTCAAAAGCGTATCAATACCAAAGGGCAGGGCGGTGCGAAACCGGGGCCGGAAGCGCCCTTGGCACCCGGCGATAAGGATTTTGGCGCCATTGTCCGCGAATCCCAGTTTCTCTCCTTAATTAAATCACCGGATGTGGCCGAGTATAAAGGCCGTGCCCATGTATTGCCCCTTAAAGCGTTAAAGGAGTTCTGGCTGCATATCACGGACCAATGCAACCTGGCCTGCCGCCACTGTCTTTTTTCCTGTTCTTCAAAGACAAACCGGACCATGGATTTTGAGATGATCACCGCCACGGTCCGCCAGGCTTACGGCCTTGGCACCCGGATCTTTTATTTAACCGGCGGAGAACCCCTGGTTCACCCCGATTTTCAGAAGATTTGCCGGCTGATTTTAAATGAATACCCCGATACCATGCTCGTGATTTTAACCAACGGGATCCTGATACCGGACCTCCTGGATTTTTTCAATTCCTTGCCGTGTGACCGCCTGTTTCTCCAAGTGAGCCTGGACGGCCTTGAAGAGGCCAACGACCGGTTAAGGGGGGCGGGTGCCTTTGCCAAAACAACCGCCGCCCTTGGGGCACTCAAAGGATCAAATATCATCACCACCCTGTCCATGGTGGTGCACCCGGATAATTACCATCAAATGACAAAGATGGTTGAACTGGGCGCAGAATTTTCGGTAAATGCCGTCCATTACATGTGGCTTTTAACCACAGGCCGGGCATCTCGCCTGCCGGCGGTCTCCATGGATGAGCTGTTTGACTGTCTGGTTGAGGCCCACGATTTTGCCCGGGCCCACGATCTCTCCATTGATAATATCACCAATCTTTCGGCCAGGGTTTTCTCCACCCCGGGCACCAAATACGACCTGGGCAATGCCGGGTGGGAGTCGCTGGCGCTGGCCCCGGACGGCATAATCTATCCCACCCCGGCCCTGATCGGCCCCAAAGAGACCGCGTGCGGCCATATTTCCCAGGGGCTGGAGACGGTCTGGCGAAACAGTGACGTTCTTGGAACCTTGCGAAGCCTGTCGGTGAAGGATGATCCCGTTTATGGGAACCATCCTTTAAAATATATTGTGGGCGGTCCGGACATTGACCACAGCTTTCATACCGGCGGATCATTCCTGGGGCACGACCCTTACCTGCCCTTGTACAGCCGCCTGGCACTGTGGTTAATGGTTCAATCTGCCCAAATCACCAAAGAAGCGCCCTGGCCCCAGATCCGGCGAAAAATGGGCGAAAAGCTGCTGCATTGCGAAAAGGAGGGCGAGGTCGTGGCCCTGACCCATTCCAATTGCGTACTTACCCTGGCTGACACCCATGGCGTTGTGGGAGATTTTTATTCGGCTGCCGCCCAACAGGAGAATACGGATATCGCCAATCCGGTCTGCTATCCCGATGCCCAGATGTCTCATATTCCCAAATCCGCAAGGATTCGGTCCTACGGGTGCGGAAGCCCGGTCCTGGACGCGGGTATCGCTTTGGGGGATACCGTGGTTGACCTGGGCTGCGGCGCAGGGGTGGAGTGCTATATTGCCGCCCAAAAAACAGGGCCTTCGGGACAGGTCATCGGGATTGACATGCTGGACCACATGCTGGCCCTGGCACGAAAGCCCCTTGGGGATGTGGCCCAAAACCTGGGGTATGAGAATGTCAGTTTTAAAAAAGGGTTTCTTGAACAACTGCCCCTGGCGGATAGCACCGTGGACCTGGTCATCTCCAATTGCGTCATTAACCTTTCCCAGGATAAGCGCCGGACCTTTGCTGAAATTTTTCGGATACTTGCCCCCGGCGGACGCATTTTTATTTCAGATGTGGTCACCGATGTTCCCTGTCCCCCTGAAATTCAGAATGATGCCGTACTCCGGGGGGCGTGTCTGTCCGGCGCCCTTGTGCAGCCCCAGCTTATGAGCCTTCTGGAATCCGCCGGATTCAGCCGGGCCAGGGTGGTGAAACGCTTTTTTTACAAAGAGGTATTGAACCACAAGTTTTATGCCGTCACCTATACGGCCTTTAGACCCAAGGCGGCGGAAAAATCCATGGTTGTTTACCCCGGCCCCCATGCCGCGGTGGTGACCGATGACGGACAACTGCTTTTACGCGGTCAATCGTCGGAAACCGTCAGGTCCTCTGACGCCGGTGAGGACACGACTGTTTTTGAATTGGATCACATGGGCAGTGTATCCAACATCGAAGCGATGAATGCCTGCAGTTGTGAGTTGCCTCCTTCCACCGCAGATGAAAACACAGCAACCCTGAGCCGGACCGCGGCTTCATTCCCGGAAACCGGTACAAAGTTCCAGCAGGACTGCATGCTGTGCGGCCGGCCACTGGTCTATCTGGAAGAAGAGCGCCCAAAGTCTTGTGTCTTCTGCGGCAATCAATTCGCCGCCAACGCCGTATGCGAAAAAGGACATTTTGTCTGCGACCACTGCCATGGAAAAGATATGGTGGATGTGGTCAAACATATCTGCACCCATACCGATGCAACAGACATGATTGATCTGATGAACCAGCTTCGCAGTCATCCCTCGTTTCCCCTTCATGGCCCCGAACACCATTTTGCAGTGCCCGGCGTCATCACTGCCGTGTATAGAAATCTTGGCGGAGATATCCAAGAGAGCGATATCATCACGGCCATTGACCGGGGAAGGGGTGTCCCCGGTGGTGTCTGTGCCTTTTGGGGAACCTGCGGGGCCGCAGTGGGTGCCGGAATTGCCTTGGGGGTGATTTTGAAAAGCACGCCGTTGAAACCCAAAGCCAGGCAGATCGTCCAACAGGCATCCGAAGCGATTATCCACGACCTGAACCGGATAGAGGCGGCCCGCTGCTGCCAGCGGGAGGTCTGGACAACATTTAAAACCGTGGCCCGGTTGTCAAAAATTTACCTGCCCTTGGCCCTGAAAGCCCAGGGCGATGTGCAGTGCCGGCAACAGGGGAAAAACAGGGAGTGCGTCCGGGAAACCTGCCCCTATTTCAAGGTGTAAAAATGACAACAGGCAACGCAGTCATCGTTTTCATCAAATCCCCGGAAAAGGGCCGGGTCAAGACGCGGCTGGCAAAGGGTGTGGGAGAGACGGCAGCACTGGCACTATACCGCTGCTTTGTGATGGATGTTCTGGATATGGTCCGGTCAACTCCTTGGGCGCTGCGGGTGTACTTCTATCCGGACAACGCCTTTGACCGGATCAGGGCCTGGCTGGGGGATGGTCCGGATCTTTTCCCCCAACAGGGCGCCACCCTGGGAGAGAAAATGGGAAATGCCCTTGCCGACACCTTTGCCGCCGGGTATGACAGGGCTGTTCTCATCGGGTCTGATCTGCCGGATCTGCCGTCCGGTATCCTGGATAAGGCATTTAAGGGCCTGGCGCAGTGCAGCGCCGCCATCGGCCCAAGCCGGGATGGCGGCTATTATCTGATCGGGTTCACGGCCAAAGGGTTTACCCCCCAAATATTCCATGGCATACCCTGGGGCACTAACCAGGTCTTTGATCTGACCGTGAACGCATTTATGGCGCATCAGGTTTCACACCATACACTGCCCCTGTGGCAGGACATTGATACCCGGGCGGATTTGAATTTTCTTAACCTTGATCCTGCCGGCAAGACGGCATTACACACAACAGGCTACCTTTTAAAACAAGGAGTAAAGTTTTGAATCGAAAAAAACATATGTGGATGGCGATAGGTGTTGTCATGGTTTTGCATGTTGCCGCCGTACTTTGTGCCGAGCCGATTATAATCCTAGGCCACTTTTCCCAGGCAAATACCGGCGAGATAATACCCCGGTACTGGGAGCCTTTAACATTTAAAAAGATAAAAGCACACACCATATACCGGATTGTTGAAGACCAGGGAAGAACCGTGGTCAAAGCCCATAGCCAGGCATCCGCTTCGGGACTGATCCGGAAAACCGGCATTGATGTAAAAAAATATCCGATTATTCAATGGCAATGGAAAATTTCGCAGATTAATGAGAAATCCGATGTTACCCAAAAAAAAGGGGATGATTACCCGGCACGGATTTATGTTGCGTTTGAATATGATCCTGATGCCGCAGGGTTCTGGGAGAAAACCCGGTTTGAAACCGCCCGCCTTGTATACGGCGAATATCCGCCGGCAACAGTGGTGACCTATATCTGGGCGAACCGGGTGCCCAAAGAGACCCGGGTACCCAATCCCTACGTTGATAGGGTGATGATGATTGCGGTCCAAAGCGGTGAAGAGAAGGTGGACACCTGGGTCACCGAGGAACGCAATATTTATCAGGATTATGTGGACAGTTTCGGACATCCGCCCCCACTGACTTCGGGGGTGGCGATCATGACCGATACGGACAATACGGGTGAGACTTCAACGGCCTTTTACGGGGATATTGTTTTTAAATCAACTTCGGGAGCCCCGGCCCAATGAAACCGGTAATCTCCGTTATTATACCGGTATACGGCGAAGCGGATCACATAAACCGGACCATTGGCGCGCTGAAATCAACGGTGTCCCGGATGCTGTGGGCCATTGAAATTATTTTGGTGGATGGTGATCCTGAAAAAGGCACCCTTAAAGCGGTCAAGGACCCGGATATTATAAAAACAGCATCGCCGGCCGGACGGGGTGTGCAGATGAAC
>JAKSBO010001114.1 GCA_022361095.1 Desulfobacterales bacterium
ACTACCATGTACGGTCTGAAGGGTGTTGGTATCCAGCATTCCTCCGAAGGCGAAGAATAGAAAGTAGCGCAATTCATGTCAAACAGTTGGGAAAACGTCCCTGGAGTTGTTATTGCCGGGCTCAGGGGTGGTTCAGGCAAGACAATAATATCCCTTGGGATAACTGCCGCATGGAAAGCCCAGAATATAACAGTGGCCCCTTTTAAAAAGGGCCCTGACTATATTGATGCCGGCTGGCTATCACGGGCAGCCGGTCGCCCCTGCTACAACCTTGATACCTATTTGTGCGCCCCGTCCGCCGTTCAAACCTCTTACCATACCCATTCCCAATCCTGTAACGTTTCCCTGGTTGAAGGCAACCGTGGCCTTTTCGACGGCATCGACATTGAAGGAACCACCTCCACAAGCGAACTTGCCAAACTGCTGGGTCTGCCGGTGGTTCTGGTGTTGGACTGCACGAAATCCACCCGGACCATGGCGGCCGTTCTCATGGGCTGTATGCATTTTGATCCGGATATCAACATTTGCGGTGTTATTCTTAACCGTCTTGCAGGAAAACGCCACGAGGGAAAAGTTCGTGCAAATATTGAACGGTTTTGCAATATCCCGGTTCTCGGGGCAGTACCCAAGCTTAAGCAGGAAGATTTTCCCGAACGTCATATGGGGCTTGTCACCTCAGAAGAGCATGGCGGAACCGATGCCTCTTTGACCCGGGCCAGGCAGGTAGCCCGGGACAATATTGACATTGATGAATTGTACCGGCTGGTGACTTCGTGCAAGGGGGTGGAGATGCCGCATGTTGACAAAGCCGGACAAGAACCTGAGGCGGTTCCGGAACATATTACGGCAGAAGATAAAAATCCGGCTGCTGACAGGGCCGAAGTTACAATCGGTGTTGTCCGTGATTCTGCATTCCAGTTCTATTATCCTGATAATATTGAGGCGCTTGAAAGGCTGGGTGCCGAAATTAAATTTATCAGTCCTTTGTCACAGTCAAAAATTCCTGACGTTGATGCGATTTACATGGGCGGCGGCTTTCCCGAAACCCATGCAACCCAGCTCTCTGCCAATCAGGATTTCAGGGATAATTTAAAAGCATTGTCCCGCAATGGCTTACCCATTTACGCCGAATGCGGGGGCCTGATATTCCTTGGTGAGAGCATTTGTCTTGGTGGTGTTGTTTACCCCATGACCGGCATTTTGCCCTTGCGGTTTGGGCTGTCCAAACGTCCCCAGGGCCATGGATACACTGAAGTTGAAGTGGTCAACGAAAATCCTTTCTATCCCAAAGGAGAAGTGCTGCGCGGTCATGAATTCCGTTACTCCAAGGTAATTTCCATTGATTATGATGATTCAGCCATGGCATTTAAAATGATCCGGGGCAAGGGAATTCTTGAGAAAAAGGATGGTTTTTTTAAAGACAATACCTTTGGCACTTACACCCATATTCACGCCCTTGGTTCTACAAGCTGGGCATCCGCTCTGGTTTCTAAAGCCAGGGTTTTTAAAGCCTCTCGTTAATAATAGCCCTCATTTATACAATCACACCGCCATATGAAATTAAACCGTATTCAATTTTATTAAACTCAGCAAAAAGAAAAATCTCAATGCTGACGATTAGATAAAATAGTATTCCAAAGCCTTTTAAATCTCCTTGCCGTTCAGGTAAATTTTAGGGATAATCGGGCTGTGTTTTTTCAAAATGGCAGAGACGCCGCAGTAGGTTTCCATGGACAGGGATACGGCCCGTTTGATCTTTTTAGCATCTTTTTCGTTGCCGGTGACGTGATAGGTGAGGGTGATTTCCTTAAATACCGAAGGTTCCTGGTCCGTCAGTTCGGTTTCCGCCGTGATTTCCATATCCTGGATCTCCACCCGCATTTTATCAAGAATCACGACCACATCAATGCCGGTGCATCCGATCAGGCCGCTCAAGAGAAGGCCTTTGGGTGATGGCCCTTTGCCTTCACCGCCGAAGCTTTCAGGGGCATCAAGGGTGTATGTGTATCCGTCCTGATTGATTTCAAAAGCCAGTTTTCCGGTTTTTTTGCCTGATACTTTCATTGGGTTTTGATCTCCTTATTTTTTTAGTTTCCAGTTCTTTTTACAAATAGCATCAATTGGCTTCAGGTCAAGGACTTAATACAAATCCGTAAAAAATTTTGCCGTTTTCTCCGTGGGTTAAAGCTGCTAAAATAAGACGTATCCCGTTCTAGGAAAATCAATCAAAGGAGGTCGCTTATGATTTCTAACGAATTGACCCCCCAATCAATGTGTATCCATGCGGGCGCGTCGGTAAACGAGTCAAGGGCTGTAGTTCAGCCGATTTACCAGACCTCCGCGTTTCGGTTTGATTCCACCGGCCATGGGGCTGCCCTTTTTGCCGGCCGGCAGGAAGGTTACGTGTATACACGAATGGGTAATCCCACGATCCGAGCCATGGAAGACGCCGTAGCCGCCCTGGAAAAGGGAACGCGCGCACTGGGATGCGGCAGCGGGATGGCTGCTGTGAATACCGTTTTTTCCGCAGAATTGTCCGCCGGGGACCATGTGGTATGCTCAAAGGTGGTATACGGCCCGACACTGACATTGCTGAATACCGTGTATAAGCGATTCGGCATTATCGTGGATTTTGTGGACACCTCGGATACCGGACAGGTGATCGGCGCCTTGAAACCGACAACCCGGCTGGTGTATGTCGAAACCCCGGGCAATCCCACCATTGACCTGTCCGACATCAGGAAAATCGCCGGCGCAGCCCATGGGATCGGCGCAGTTCTTGTCGTAGATAACACCTTTTTAAGTCCCTGGTTCCAAAAGCCGTTAATTCTCGGGGCGGATATCGTTCTTCACAGTCTGACGAAATTTATCAACGGCCATGCCGATGTTATCGGCGGTATTGTTGTGGTTAAGGATGATGATACCTACAGCCGCTATCGAAGCGTATTGAATCAGACCGGTGGCGTGATTGACCCTTTCAATGCATTTTTGGTGCACAGAGGCATTAAAACCCTGGGCCTGCGCATGGAAAAACATAAGGAAAACGGCATGGAAATCGCCCGGTTCCTGGAAGCCCATCCTAAAATTGCCTGGGTCCGGTATCCGGGCCTGAAAAGCCATCCCCAGTATGATCTGGGCCAAATGCAGCACAGTGGTCCGGGCGGGGTGATGGCATTTGAGCTGAAAGGCGGGTTTGGCGCCGGAGAGACGCTGCTTAATTCAGTGAAACTGTGTACCCTGGCTGTGTCCCTGGGCGGCGTTGAAACCCTGATTCAGCATCCGGCGTCCATGACCCATGCATCTTTGGAAAAAGAGCAGCGGCTGGCCGCCCGGGTGACCGACGGCTTGATCCGTCTATCCGTGGGCATTGAACATCATGGGGATATTATCTCCGATTTGATGCAGGCGCTGGACCGCATTTCCGGATAGCGGCACAGATTATATGAATTTGGGCACATATTGAGAATTTGTGTCTTTACGCCCTGAACCGGGACATATCCAGATCCAGGCGCTTAATGATTTTCTGAATGGAGGCCCGCTCAAGGCCGCTGCGCCGGGCGGTTTCTGAAATGTTTCCCCGGGTCTCTTGGAACAGGCAGGTCAAGTATTCCCGGGAGAAGATATCCATGGCCTCTTTTTTTGCATCTTTATAGTTCATTGCGCAAAGCGGCTCCCGGGGGTTAATCTCCGGTCCTGCCTGATCCCGGCTTACCGCCCGGATCAATTTGAGATCAATGGTTTTGCCATTGGAGAACACCGTTAAACGGCGCATGGTATTTAAAAGTTCCCGAACATTTCCCGGCCAGGGTTGTTGGGCAAGATAGGCCAGGGCAGACGGGTCAATGTGCATGGGGTCAAGATTCATCTCACGGCAGGTCCGGTTCATGAACTTTCTGGCCAGAACCGGGATATCCTCCCGCCGTTCCCTTAACGGCGGCACCGTCAGGGAGAGCACATTCAGGCGGTAGTACAGGTCCTGGCGAAAGCTGTTTTCCCGGATTTTTTTTTCAAGATTCTGGTTGGTCAGGGCAATGATCCTGACATCCGTGATTTTAGGCGTGGACGCTCCCACGGGCTTGACTTCCTTATCCTGGAGGAATTTAAGGAGTTTGGCCTGGATGG
>JAKSBO010000924.1 GCA_022361095.1 Desulfobacterales bacterium
CCTCGAATTTCAGCCTCGTCCCGGACCCCCCCCAAAGAGACACGGGCAAAAGAGCGTCCGGTTGCGGCGGCAACAGACCGGGCCAGGGACGTTTTGCCAACCCCGGGTGGTCCCACCAGGCACAAAATCGGACCTTTTATCTTTTTAACCAGAATTTGTACTGCCAGGTACTCAAGGATGCGCTCCTTGGGTTTCTTTAAGCCGTAATGATCCTTGTCCAGGATCTGCTCAGCCTTTGAAAGTTCATTTTTTACGCGTCTTTTCCTGTACCAGGGCAGGGAGACCAGCCAGTCAATGTAGTTTCTGACTACAGTTGCCTCCGAGGAGGTTGCAGACATCAACTTAAGTTTTTCCAGTTCCGTGCGTACAACGCCGGCAGCTTCTTTGGGCATGCGCTTGGCCTTGATCTTTTTTTCAAGATCGGAAAATTCGCCCCCCTGGCCATCTTCACCCATCTCCTTTTGAATGGCCCGCATCTGTTCGTTCAGGTAGTGGCGTTTTTGAAGTTTATCCATCTGCTCTTTAACCCTGCCCTTGATTTTCTGGGACATGGAAAATACTTCCGTCTCTTTCTGGATTAATTTTAAAAGCAGAAAGAAACGCTCTTCAATATCGCCACACTCCAGCAGCTTTTGTTTATCCTGAACTTTGAAGGGCAACTGGGCGGCAATGGTATCGGCGTACCTTGACGGATACTGCTCAAGGGCATCCAGTCCCTTGAAAAAACTTTTGGAAACCACGCCGGACAAACTGACATAATTCTGGAACGCTTCGTGAACGGTTCGGATGGCGGCCTCGGTATTGGCCTCGGACAGCGGGTTTTCCTGGACGTCCACATAATCAACAACCTGGTACCCGTCCTGCTCACGCATTTTCAGGATACAGCCCCGGGCACCCCCCTCAACCAATGCTTTTACCGTTCCATCGGGAAGGCGCAGCAATTGGGTGATTCGTGCTTCGGTGCCCACCTGAAAAATATCTTCAATAGTGGGTTTCAGGACTTCGGGGTCTTGCTGGGTTGTAAGGAATATTTTTTTATCGCTGCCCATGGCCTGGGAGAGCGCTTTGATGGATTTTTCCCTTCCCACAAAAACAGAAGTGGTAACATGGGGATAGAGCACTGTATCCCGAAGGGGGACCAGGGGAAGTAATTTTTTCACGCTTTCTGAACCATCCG
>JAKSBO010000633.1 GCA_022361095.1 Desulfobacterales bacterium
AAGGCAGGTTCAGTGTTTTTTTATAATCCATTATTCCTAAATTCCTTTTGCCTTTCGGATCTTGTTTGAAGTCTTAATTAATGAACTTTTCTTTGTAATGGCAGCAAGGGCAAAAGTCAAGAATTTAGCTGAATTTGCAACGCTCACGCATGGGTCCGGCGTGCTTTGAGAATAACCACAACCCTTTGGGCATCAGCAAAAGGCAGGGTGTAAGATCTATGCGTGATTTGAAACCGTTTTTCAATTTCCGAGGTGATTTCTGCCAAAGCATTTGCGCCTTTGAGTGCATAAATTCTGCCGCCGGGTGCCAGCATGGGGCCGGCAAGCGCTGCAAGTTTGCCAAGATCGGCAAACCCCCTGGCCGTCACCGTATCATACCCTTGAAAATGCCCGGGATCTTTGGCAAGGTCTTCCACCCGTGCATGAACAGCATTAATCTTGTCAAGTTTTAGGGTACGTGCCACATGGTTTAAAAAGCTGACTTTTTTTCTCACCGCATCCACCATGGTAACATCAAAATCCGGACAGATCACTTTCATGGGAACGGCAGGAAATCCTGCACCGGACCCAATATCCATAATCCGTGACGGTTGTTCCAAAAATTGAGCCGCAGCCAGGGCATCCACAAAATGCTTATATGCCATAAGCCGGATGTCCGTTATGGCGGTCAAATTCATTTTAGCGTTCCATAGCTGTAATTCCCGTGCATGGGCAGCCATCAAATCCACCTGGTCCGGTGATACCTTTACCCCAAGCGTATCAGCACCTTTTTTAAGGTCTTGGCAAAACTGTTTCATTAAAATATAGTACCCACTTTTTTCATTTGAGAATGACAGCCTTTTGTGTACTGCCTAATCAATGGTAACCAAGGGGCAACCAAGGCGGCAATTAAATTTTGATCAATTTTATAACCAGTCTTACAGAAATTCAACAACAAAAGAACAATTCTGTTTGATTTTATTTAAAAAATAGTGTATTTTGTCTTTTTCTATTTTTATTTGATGTTTATATTCTTGGGATAATTTAACAAGATCATAATAAAACTATAGTATGAAACATAACGGTTGCGCCTTTTGGCAACGGTCGCACTATCTATTTATTTGTTTCAAAGGATTTTTTTATTTTTAAGGACAAAACAAAATGATCAGAGATCTTAAACGGGTAAGAAATATTGGAATCAGTGCGCATATTGATTCCGGTAAAACCACGCTTACTGAACGGATTCTTTTTTATACCAACCGAATCCATAAAATCAACGAAGTCAGGGGTAAAGACGGCACAGGCGCGGTCATGGATTCCATGGAACTGGAAAAGGAGAGGGGCATTACCATTGCCTCGGCCGCGACCCATTGCGAATGGGACAAGCATGCCGTTAATATCATTGACACGCCGGGCCATGTGGACTTCACCGTGGAGGTGGAGCGGTCCTTGCGGGTTCTGGACGGTGTGGTACTTATCCTTTGCTCGGTATCCGGGGTGCAGTCCCAGTCCATCACCGTTGACCAGCAGATGAAGCGCTACGAAGTGCCTTGTATTGCATTTGTCAACAAATGTGACCGGTCAGGTGCCGACCCGCTTAAAGTCTGCAAACAGCTTAAGGATAAACTCGGGCATAATTCAGTGATGCTGCAGCTTCCCATCGGCCTTGAAGATAAGCATGAAGGCCTTATCGACCTTGTGAAAATGAAGGCCTACTATTTTGAAGGCGACAACGGGGAAAACATGGTTGAAGCCGACATCCCTGCAGAGCTGCAGGGTGATGCAGACGCAGCCAGAGAGGAGATGCTTGATGAGGTCTCTTTGTTTTCCGAAGACCTGACGGACGCCCTTCTTGAGGAAGCTGAAATTTCCGAAGAACTGATCATGGACGCGGTCAGGGCCGGCACCATTGCCCGGGAGATGACGCCTGTTTTTCTGGGTTCGGCCTACAAGAATAAAGGGGTTCAACCCCTGCTGAATGCCGTTATCAATTACCTGCCCTGCCCCCTGGACATTAAAAACGAAGCCATTGATCTGGACAACAACGAAGAAACGGTTATCCTGGAAAGTGATTTTGATAAACCTGCCGTGGCCCTGGCGTTTAAACTGGAAGACGGGCAATATGGGCAGTTGACCTACATCCGTGTTTACCAGGGCTGTGTGAAAAAGGGAGACACCCTGATCAACAGCAGAGATCACAAAAAGGTTAAAATCGGCCGCCTCATTCGTATGCACTCCAACCAGATGGAAGATGTGGACTCTATTCCGGCCGGCCATATCGGTGCCATGTTCGGTATTGACTGTGCCTCGGGCGACACCTTTGTTTCCCCGGATGTCAACTACTCCATGATGGCCATGCACGTTATGGAACCGGTTATCTCTTTATCCATTACCCCAAAGGACAACAAAGCACAGATCAACATGTCAAAGGCGCTGAACAGGTTCACCAAGGAAGACCCGACATTCAAAACCTATGTGGATCATGAAACCGGGGATACAATTATCCAGGGTATGGGTGAGCTTCATCTGGAAGTATATGTGGAACGCATGAAACGTGAATACAAGGCCGAGGTCTCCACAGGCCAGCCCAGGGTCGCTTACAGGGAAACCATTACCAAACGAGCGCCGTTCAATTACACCCATAAAAAACAGACCGGTGGTGCAGGTCAGTTCGGCCGTGTGGCAGGCTTTATTGAACCCACTGAAGAAGAATTTGAATTTATAAACAAAATCACCGGCGGCCGTATTCCCACCCAATATATTCCGGCCTGTGAAAAAGGCTTTGAAGGCTGCCTTGCAAAGGGTCCCAGCTTAGAGTTTCCGGTAACCGGCATCAAAGTTACCTTGGAAGACGGTGCTTACCATGCCGTTGACTCCTCTGAGATGGCATTCCAGTCAGCCGCCCGCGGCGGTTTTCTTGAGGCTTATACCAAAGCAAAACCCGTCATTATGGAACCGATTATGAAAGTGGTGATCGAAACCCCCAATGAGTTTCAGGGTGCCTGCATGGGACTCATTAACCAGCGGCGCGGCATCATCCAGGGTTCCCAGGAAGAAGGGGTGATGTCAGTCATTGAATCCCAGGTTCCCCTTTCCGATATGTTCGGTTTTTCAACGGTTTTAAGATCCGCGACCCAGGGCAAGGCCCAGTTTACCATGGAGTTTTCTTCGTATAAACAGGCGCCCCAGTCTGTTGCAGACGAAATTGCCAAGAAAAAAGCCGAAGAGAAAGCAGCCAAAAATAAATAAGATCCTTTAAGACTTTTTGATATAAAGAGAGGAAACATGCTTAAAAATGACCTCATTTTAAGAAGCCCGGCAGAAAAAACCCTTGGTGCCGACAACATTCTGGATGGGCAGTTCGGAACCGTACTATCCCGGGCCGGTGTAGGCAAGACCGGATTTCTGGTCCAAATTGCCCTGACACGCTTGCTTTGTGATGAAAAAGTACTTCATATCAGCTTATCTGATACCATAGAAAAAATAACCGTAAGATACAATGAAGGCTACGCTAATCTCATTGACAGCATCGGTTATGTTGACGCACAGGTTGCCGAACGGCTGTGGGATGAAATACAACACCACAAAACAGGTATTGCATACAATGAGTCCACGTTTAATGTGACCAAAATCAGAGATTATCTGAACAGTTTCAAGGGGGCGGACCTCGTCCTTCCCACCCTGATGATTATTGACGGTCTTGACTTTGATACTGATCTTTCAGATATACTTTCCCAGTTAAAACAGCTTCAACAGGATTTTGGCATCTGCATCTGGTTTTCCATGCAAAGCCACCGGGAAGAACCCTTGAACGAGAACGGCTATCCGGTCCAGCTTGAAAATTACGATATGCTGTTTAATAAGGCCGTATTCCTTGTTGCCGAAGAAAATAAACTCCAGGCCATTGTACTTAAGGACGGAGACAGAACAGACCAAAAATTTTTGCTGGAGCCGGCTACGTTGATGCCGTCTGAATAATAAGCTGCTTGAATTAGGCCCATGCCCGTGAACTTTTTAAAATTTTCCTTCGTATTCAAGGCGTGTCAGTGGGCACATATGTAAATATGATCCCATTGACGCAACGAAGAAGACGGGTGAAAAGGCAATCCATGGAAGGTCTTATTTTGAACTTGGGCCTTAAAAACGCCGTTACAGCAAAACCAAACACACTTAAAGGCCGCAATACTTTTTAAAGGGTATTGCGGCCTTTTTTTATCCCTAACTGCATCCGGGTCCAATCATAGAAAAATAAAACAAAGGGCCATGATTATCGTAGGCGCCAGTGCATAGGTCAGCAGCAGCATGGGAGAAATACCGTTATTGAAATAATTTTTCAAAAGGGCCTGTCCGGCCGGATTGGGAGCATTGGCTATCACGGTCAGCCCGCCGCCGGTAACGGCACCGGCCACCACCGCATATTTCAGATTATCTGTGAAACCGGGCACTAACGTACTCAGGTAGGTTATGGCGGCATTGTCGTTAAAGGCTGTGAGCAGTATCGCGCTCAACATGAGGGGTAGTTCTCCTAAACTGCCAAGGACCGGGGCAATCCACCATCCCTGCAGCCCCCCATGAATCACAAGCCCCCCTAGGAAAAAGCCTACCAGCATCGGGGACTTCAGGTTAATCGTATTCTGAAATGGCCATGTCACATGGCTGAAACCGATAAAAAAAAGCATACCGGAAACAAAAATAGCCGGATAGTGCGCATTGGCAATGGTCCAAACCATGAAGGCAACATGAACGGCAATGATCCATCCGGGAATATCCCCGGAACGATTGTCCCAGTTCGGATCCCTGAGTTTTGGCCTTTTATCCCTTGGAAGCAGACCCGGGACAGACACACTCATTTGTTGGATTTTAAGATCCTCAAATTCCGTCTCAAAGGTCTCTTCCAGCAATACACAGTCGGTTTCATCCATTTCGCAATCGATCATTGTGGAGTCTTTGGCAGCGTCTTTAATTCTCTGAATTTCTTGCTGCAGATCATTTCCGATCCGCTGTTCAGCCATCTTTAAATCATTTTTAAGCACATCACTATGAATATATTTTTCCTTGATCTCGCTTTTGAGCATGGTAAGTTTGAATTTCTTTTCAAGTTTTAAAATTTCTTTTTTAAACACCAGGAAAACCAAAGCGTTGGAAACGATAATACCTATAACAGCTTTCCAGCCAAAGGTGGAGAGCATGAAAGAGAGATTCCATTCCCAGGGCGCTGCCACCATAAGGACCGGTGGGGCCGCAAAATGGGTAAGGGTTCCGCCGACGGAAATATTGACAAAAAGAAGAGATATGGTGGCGTATTTCAGCGCTCTGCCCGGTTTTAGCTCATAGAATTTACGGGCAAGCAGCATGGCTGAGATTGTCATTGCTGCAGGTTCAGTGATAAATGAGCCTAAAATCGGTCCCAGGGTCATAATTGTGAGCCACCAGGCTGCCAAAGTACCTTTAAAAACGCCTGCAACCCGGCTCATTATCTTTTCCGAAAGGTTCAAAATAGGGCGGGAGGATGCAAGGGTCATGATGACCACTACAAACATCGGCTCGGTATAATTTACACCGGTTATGTAACCGACAAATGTGTGCCAGTCATAAAAGAGAACGATTGCCGCCGTCAGCATCACAACCCAAAGCCCAAAAATGACTTCAACCTCACCCAGGAAGTGAAAAATCTCTGCACGGAATATTGTTGAATTCTCGGCCGCTTTTCCTGTCTCTATTTTTTTTTGGTGCTCCGATTTCCACTTATGTGCGTAGTAAAGGAATTTACTACTGAGAAACGTATGAAGAATTGCTGCCAAAAAAATTAAAGATGCCGCCAGATTAAATGGCGTATGGCTGATACGGTGCTTGAGTATTGCCAGTATCCCCTGAATATCAGCATCATGGTAGTCGGCAAAACTTGGCGGGAAATTAATATTTGCCCCGTGCGGGTCCGGGCTGCTCCCTCCTGCATAAACAAAGGAGGTGGATAATAACATAAAACCCAATAATATGATCGCAGTTCGCAGTTTCATAGACTCCATCACTATTTTTATTGATTGTAAGTTTACGATTCGTGACATTACGTTTTGAATACTCTGTAAAAACAGAGTAGATAATTAAGATTTAAATACTGTAGTTTATCCCGTTTATTTTAATTTGACAAGTGCGGAATACCGAAGGGTTTTAAACAATTAAAGATTAAGCGCATGCATTTACCGGTTTTAGTTTCTCATAATCAATCGCGTCTTACGGATCGAACTTTCGGCTAAACGGAAAATCCAATCCTCCTGACCATCCCATGCGGATGCCGCACCAAAGGCAAGGGCTTGCAAATAGATATCAGCACCGAATTATATGTTGAAATTTTGTAAATGAGATGTTAGAAGGCATAGGCTATAACAAATGTATACCTATAACCTGTTGTTCATAATAATAATTGTGAGGATCTGACTATGCTCAACGCCTTAGTAAAAAACTTTTTAGGGAATGCACCCATATGGTACAAACTTGCCATTATAGTATTCTTGATTATCAACCCCATTCTGCTAATAACCTGCGGCCCTTTTATCACGGGCTGGGTGCTCATCGGAGAATTTATTTTCACCCTGGCCATGGCACTGAAATGTTACCCGTTACCCTCGGGTGGTTTGCTGGCCATTGAAGCCATTGTTATGGGAATGGCCAAGCCGGAAACCGTTTACCACGAAGCTTTGGCCAATTTTGAAGTTATCCTTCTTCTGATGTTCATGGTTGCAGGCATCTATTTCATGAAGGAATTTTTGCAGTTCACCTTCACCCGGATACTTGTGCGGGTACAGTCTAAAATTATTATTTCCTTGCTTTTCTGTTTTGCCGGTGCGTTTTTGTCCGCTTTTCTTGATGCCCTAACGGTTACGGCGGTCATCATCGCTGTTGCCTTTGGCTTTTACAATGTGTACCATCGGTATGCCTCCGGAAAAGACAGTACCTGCGAACATGATCTCACCGACGATAAATCATGCCAAGAGGCAAAACGGGACGATCTGGTTCAGTTCCGGGCTTTCCTGCGTAACTTGATGATGCATGGTGCAGTGGGTACGGCGCTGGGTGGTGTTTGTACCTTGGTTGGC
>JAKSBO010000180.1 GCA_022361095.1 Desulfobacterales bacterium
TCATTATCCGCAGAAAATCCTTCCAACTCAATCAAAAAGATGGGTATAAACCCTTTCTCGTGCGCAAAAGAAATCCCTTTGTTTCGGCCCCTTGTGAGGCTTCTTCCAAATAATTTTTTGCTTGCCAACCTTATTACAATATACTATAAACGCTGCCAGTTGTGGGTTTGTCGCAAAACTCTAACCCTTAAAAATTGAGAGATTGAATTATGACATCACAACGAGACCTAAAGGTAGCGGTTTGGATCATGGTCGTATTGTTGATCACAGGAATTGTTTGCTACGCTTCTTTTTCATCCCCCACCCCTGAGAATCCGGTTCGTTTAATGTTTCAAAACAAGGCCGGTAAAGTTCTTTTCACCCACCTTTCGCACACAGACGAGTACAGTTTGGAATGTCTGGACTGCCATCACAACATTGAAGATGATGAGACCTACAACTGCAGTGAGTGCCACGAGGAAACCGGTGATGAAGACATGCCTTCCAGGGCTGACGCATTCCACGCCCAGTGCAAAGGGTGCCACGAAGATTATGGTGCGGGTCCGGTAGAATGTAATGCATGCCACGCACAATAATTTATTCAGGACAATGAATTCAAACCTGAACAAAGTTAAGGCATGGCTTAAGACTTTTACAACACTTAAGGACTAATTATGATTAAACGATCTTTTTTCGCTCTATCCAAGCCCAGGCTGACGTACGATTTGCTTGATACGTCTCTGCAGTCCGCTGAAGAACTTGCAGTGCCTGGCAGTCTTACCCTTCTTTTGCCTGAAGAAATTGACAGCGCAAAAAAGGCTTTGATCGGCCCTGGAGATGCTGTTAAAAAAGGGCAGAAATTAAAGCTATACGATGACAGCAGATCTTATGTACTGTCTCCTGTCGCAGGTACGATCAAGGGACTTGACTCTTATTCCGATGATTTTGGCAACCCGGCAACCTATGTAATGATCAAGTCCGACCCGTCGGTCAAAGGCGATGATCAATGGGCCCAGTTAGATCTGGATGAAACGCTTGAGTTTGCCGCTGATTATCTTGAACAACTCCCCGGGGCGTTGCCCGTTTCAACCCTGACAAACCCCAACTACGATATCAGGACCATTGTCGTGACAGGTGCGGATACAGACATTCTCTGTGACACCTGTCAGTTTGTCTGCACTTCCTATGCAGGCCTGATGGTTGCCGGGGCCAAGATTCTCAAAAGAATGACCCGGGCCGACCGGTTCTGCATTACGGTACCGGAAAACCTTTCCGCCCAGGTGGATCTTGATGGATTCAATGTGCTGAGAACCTCTAACACATATCCATCCAATCTGCCTGCCATGGTCATGAAAGACCACTTCGGCAAAACACTTTCTCCAGGTCAGGCGCCTGAAGATAAGGGTGTTTGTTTTATTCGTCCCGAGGTATTGGTTTCCCTTGCCCGGACTTACGAAACAGGACGTCCGGTGTTTGACAAAGTCATCACACTGATTGATAAAGGCGGGCAAAAACACCGGGTCAAGGCCGCCATCGGCACACCCATCAGTAAAATTTTCACCTGTTTCAATGTCCAGATCAATGAACGGGACCGGATCATTATCGGTGGCCCCATGCGCGGCTTTGCAACATATACCGTTCACCACCCCGTGGTTCCGGACATGGATACAATCATAGTACAGGATGCGGACGTTGTGCCTGAAATCTCGGACAATGCCTGTATCAATTGCGGTAATTGCGTTCGTATCTGCCCGGCTAATGTACCCGTAAACCTGCTGGTACGGTATCTTGAAGCAAACCTTTATGATGAGGCAGCAGACAGGTTTGATTTGGAATCCTGCATAGAATGCGGGCTCTGCAGTTATGTATGCAGGGCAAAGATTCCTGTATACCAGTATATCCGCCTGGGCAAACAAGAACTGTTGACACTTCGTGAAAATGCTTGAAGCTGGGAGGAAACAAACCAATGACTAACACTAAACTAATTGTTTCCCATGCCCCTTTCTGGCATAACGGAGACAGCCTGATTAAACAAAATCTGAATTATATTATCGCCCTTTTACCGGCAGCGCTTTTCGGTGTTTTTCAATTTGGCGCACCTGCACTTGGGGTGTTGGCCCTTGCGACGTCATCAGCCATGCTCTGGGAAATGATTATGTCGATCATCTCCAAACAGAAAATTGCCATTGGAGATATGGACTCGGCGGTCATCGGGCTGCTGTTCGGTATGATGGTTCCGGCTACAATGCCCTGGTGGGTTGTGATCACCGGCACATTCATTACGGTGGTTATGGGCAAATATGCATTTGGCGGCACCGGCGGAAATTCTTTCCACCCAACGCTGGTAGGCATTGCCATTCTCACGATGTCATGGCCCGCGTTTATGGATTTTGATACAGCCTATGTGTCATACCAGTTTGACTTCACAGCCCTTGCGCCTTTGGCTGCACTTAAATCCCAGGGTACACCTGCTCTTGCCTTATTTCCCAACTGTGATCTGCTCATGGGCAATGAAATGGGCGGGATTGGTTCCACATTCGGGCTTGGCATTATTATCGGCGGAATTTATCTGATGTTAAAGGGCTACACCCGCTGGGAAGTCGTGGTGTCGTTCATCGCCGGTATTGTGATTACATCATCAATTTTCTATGTACTTCATCCGGACACATACGCGCCGCCCCTTTTTCACCTGTTAACAGGATACACGCTGTTAGGTGCCTTTTTTCTGGCTGTGGAAAATTCATCTTCACCGGTGAATCGTATTCCCATGCTGATTTACGGATTTACAGGCGGATTGATGATCATTTTGGTCCGCAATATAGGTATCTATCCGGACGGTACAGTCTTGTCCATCCTGTTGATCAACCTTATCAATCCGCTGATTGATACAATAAAACCCAAAGCCCTTGGAAAGGGGGTGTCCAATGCGTGAGATGATAAGTATGGTTGTGGTACTGTCCGTTCTCACGGCGGTATCCGGCGGCCTTCTGGCAGCTGTTAAGGTAAAAACAGAACCCCAGATCGAAGAGCAGGTGCTCAAATTTCAAAAAGCCCCTGCCATCCAGGCAATATTTGCCGATGCCACCAACAACCCCATCCAGGACCGCTTTAACGTCGAGGCAGAAGGTATTACACTTCAAATTTTTCCCGGTGTGCTGGCAGACGGCGCAAAAGCCGTTGCATTTGAGGCAA
>JAKSBO010000281.1 GCA_022361095.1 Desulfobacterales bacterium
TTGGCCTCTTTGTACATGGTCAACGGCGCATTCTGGGAATAGCGCAGGTAGTTCTGGGTATAGGCGTCAAAGGCCCCCTTGGACAGCTCTTCCTCGTCATCGGACCAGGTCCAGACCTGCTGGCCTTTTTTGCCCATGACAATGGCGGTGCCGGTATCCTGGCACATGGGATAGACTTTTTCAGCCGAGATTACAGCATTTTTCAAAAGCTCCAAGGCTACATAACGGTCATTGTCAGAACTTTCAGGATCATCAATTATAGCCTTTACCTGTTCCAGGTGTTCGGCCCGGTACAGATGAGCCACGTCTTTAAACGCGGCGTTGGCCAGCAGAGTCAATGCAACGGGCTCCACCATGACCACATCCTTGCCCTCAAACTCCCGTACCCGGACATGGTCCTTGGTCAACAGGCGATATTGCGTAGCATCCTTTTTCAACGGAAACATGGGTTCATAGTTAAATTCCATTCGTTTTTCCCTCTTTAGTAGTTTGTCCCTCTTTTAAAAGATCTGACAAGCAGCAATATTGACCCCCTGCTGCCTGCCGCCATTATTTGAAATAGTTAGTGCCCGACCGAAAACCGTAAATTTTGCCGATTACGGCGTTGGTCTGAAATTTAAGCCTCGAAATACCCTTGTATTCCTCCGGTTAAAATTTCAGTCCGCCTTGAACTCAAAAAATTTCCCAGGTTTTCGTTCAGACACTAGTTAATATAAAAGTCCGAACCAATTGTCCATTTTTCTTTTATATTTTTCCCTGTTCCCTAACAGGAAAAATGCATCCTTGCAGACCGGTCTTATTTCCTTAAATTTTTTAAAAAAGACAATGGACTTTTTTGTTTTTAAATGCATTTATGAGCCTTTTTACGGGTTTCACAGTGATTCTGGAATGGAAAAATAACGAAGATATTTCCCATCCGCTCCCCCAAAGGCGCTGTCAACCCAGGTAATAAATCCAAATCACGGGTTTTGTCAAATATTTATTATCAAATGAACAGACCTCAAAAAAAAGTAATTGAAGTATAACGGCGTCGTAAAAACTTTCATGGAGATATCTTTTCAAACACCTGGGATTTTACCGAAAAAAAAGCTTGGATCTACCCAAAGTTGCCGAGATTGTTTATTTTTTCTTGCAGTTTTACCCCTGATGCGCCACAATAAGAGCGTTGATCTCCAACCTGGGCAAATCTTGATAGACAGTGTCTGACCGGAAATTTAGAAATTTTGTTGAGTACAAGGCAAACGGAAATTAAAATTTCGGAATACATTAAAAGTCTTTTGAGGCGTAAAATTTGCGGTTTTCGATCAGGCACCAAACAGCGCCGTTTATAGTTGCAGTACGGTTGGCATACTGCAGCAATATGGTTTTCCATTTAATACGACAATCTATATGCTAGAAAAACTTGCTTTACAAAAAAAATTCATTACAAATGCCCAATGCGCAAAGGCGATGGAAGCATGTCGCGAGGCAAAGAATATTGATCTTGCGCTAAAGAACTATTTTGAGAAAGAAAATATTCTTACCGACAAGCAGATGAAACAGCTTCTGGCCAGTTATGCTGCGTTAAAAACTGTTAAAAACAATCAGGTATTTGGGAATTGTGCCGTTGACCTAGGCCATGTCACCAAAGAGCAGTTCCTTGGGGAGATGAACCGGCAGACAAAAAAAATTGCGGAAAAAAAGCAACCGGAACTTATCAGTAAGATATGGATACAAGACCGGACGCTCAACCAGGAACAATACCAGCAGATCGTACAGCAGCTTCAAGGGGAACAGCCCGCCAAGGGGGGTGCCAAGCCATCCAAACCTGTGGCAGATCCAGAGTCCCCGCAAACGGATCACTCCCTGGACAGAGAGATTGACTACGGAATACATCTGAAAGTTGACGCCTTGGGTATGGCCGCATTTATGAGAAAAACAGATACGTTTATAGACACGGTATCTGCCGAAAAAATCATTGAAAAACTGGAAGATAACGGCATCATTTCCGGTCTGGTCGACGCCTCAGAGGTTGAAAAATTCATAGACTCCTCGGGATTCAGGACCAAGCCGTTCCGGGTGGCGCGTGGGACTGCTCCGGTAAAGGGCAAGGATGCCAGGATCGAATATTTTTTTGAAACGGATTACCTCAAGGCAGGCGGGATTGATGAAGACGGCAACATTGATTTCAAAGAGAGGGGCCCTATTCCCTGGGTGAAAAAAGGCAGTCTGCTGGCAAAAAAAGTTCCCATGACCGATGCCCGTAATGGAAAAAATATCTTTGACCTGGAACTTCATGTTCCCCCCGTGGCCGACGCGGACCTGAAACACGGCACAGGGGTTGTCCCCTCGTCGGACGGCCTTAAACTCTATGCCGAAATCGCCGGCACCCCCACACTTGACCGATCCAACAAAGTCCAGGTGAACCATGCCTTTACTGCACCCGGTGATGTTGATTTCGAAACCGGGCACATTAACTATGGTGGAGATATCGTTATAAAAGGCACACTCAAATCCGGATTCAAAGCCCAGGGCCGTGTGGTACGTGCCGACACTGTGGACGGGGGAGAAATCCGGGCCTCAGGCGATGTTACGGTTCTCAACGGAATGATCGGCGGCGTTGTATATGCCCGGGGAAATGTCAACATAAAATTTATACAGAACTCAACTATTTATTGCCTTGGCAACCTCACCGTGGACAAAGAAATCCTGGACAGCCGGATCATGACCTCTGGTGCAGTATTCATTAAAAACGGAGAAATCATCTCCTCGGACATCACCTGCAACAAAGGGCTTTTTGCCAAGCACCTGGGTACCGAAAAATCCGCACCCAACACCATTACCTTTGGTGTTGACACCTTCACCGACCGGGAACTGAAAAATATCCATGAGCAAATTGTTCACACCACGGACGGACAGGAATATATCCATGAAAAACTCGAATCCCTGTCCGAAGAACTTTCCCGGGACACAAAAGATACATTGGCACTGGTTCACGAAATCGACAGGGCAAGGCACGAAAACTTTTTGTTGTCAAAAAGCAGGGGGATACCACCGCCCCCGGAATCAAATCCCAGATACAGGTTAACAGCCGGTTGCTGGTGCGTTTAGACAGGGAGCTGAACCAGCTTCTTGACCGTATTGAGAAAAAAAAGAGGCAAAAAAA
>JAKSBO010000320.1 GCA_022361095.1 Desulfobacterales bacterium
CCGGACGGTTTGGCAAAGAAGCCGCCCGGCCGGCGGATATAGGTGAGAAGATCTGATTCCAGGTGAAGGGACACGACATTGTCAATGAGCTGGTCCATGCCCCATTTACCGATGAGAGATAAGGTTGCCCACGCTTTTACCCCGGGATCACAAGTCATAAGATCCAGGATCGCAACCGATGCCGCTATAATGGGCGCGGCATCGGTGGGCAGACGGTAACCAAGACCGGCTTCAGAGTTTGAATGGACTTCTGCATAGAGATTGTAGTTGTGGGCCCAGTCAAACCCCAGATCGCCGTCTATATGGTGGTTGCCTCCAAATTAGGTTCTTTTGAAGGCAAGGCCCGTGATCTCTTTTTCCTAAAATGCTTGACTGGAATTAAGTAAACTGCCCCTCGAATACCAAGGCCGGTTTACTTCCTGTTTGACCCGGTTTATACGGAATTAATTTTCTTTAAAGGAATCCTGTAAACTCGTGAATTATGAAAATCCCCCAAGATATCAATGGGAAGAAAAAATATTTTTTGGGGTGACAAACATAAACACCACCAGTAAAAAAAACAAACAAAAATGTGACACCTATCGTTAAAATAGAATATTCAAATAAATTCCAGAATAAACAACTATCCGGTGATAATAATGTTGAAGTCAATGCTAAAAGACATCCCCAAAAAAACACACCAATGCTTAACCAAAAAAAATTATTATTATTCAATGATTTCAAAATATGAAAATTCCTCATTACCGATTCCGAAATTTGGGGTGATCAACGACGCCATCAAATTTGAAAAGGCTTAAAGATCATCTTTAAAATATTCTTTAACTCGGTCAACCATTTTGAAAAATTCATCTTTTGTATGTCCACTGCCAAAAGGAGGCTTACCCGTGGTTGATCCCATAAAGTAGCCATTGATTGACATAGCATTTTGTGTGTAAAAGGCGGAACTCCCTGCTACATAGGCGGCTGGAACTGTCACGCTGGCACCAGCTAAAGTCAAAGCAAATTTTGCAAGTGGTCCTCCTTCATTCCAAATTTTAG
>JAKSBO010000989.1 GCA_022361095.1 Desulfobacterales bacterium
CTGCTACTTCCACCACTGGCTTCGCCTCAACAACAACTTCTTCAGCCTTAGCTTCTGGCTCTGTCTTCACAGCTGCCTCAGCCTTAATCTGCTCTGTTGTCTTCAGAGGCTTCGCCTTCTTGCGAGCTTTGGCCTTCGCTTTCGTCAGGTCAACCTTCTCCGCAGTTTCCACTGCAGTACTGGCAGTCGCATCAACTGATCCACTAAACCACTGACGAATTGTCTCTGCGAGCCCGAGCTTTACCGTTGACATGTGGTTCGTAATGCTAGGCACACCTTCTGCCTGACATTTGTCAACAATCGCTTTGCTCTTCACGCCAAGTTCCTTGGCGAGCTCAAATACGCGCTTGGCTTTGGCCAATGCTAACTCCTTCCGGCTTCACAACCGGGCGTCTGCAAACCCGTTCTCATCGGCAACGCGTCTCGACAACGCGACCTCAAACTGGGCTGCTCAAATTGTCCTTCCCGAAGCCAACGCGGCCCCGAGCTTATCCGCCCACCCTTTTTTCCAAGCCCGCAAACAAATTTCATGTCCGCAAGCCCGCAACGCTAACCCGCAGGTTACGCGTCTTGCTGTTCTTCTTCACTGCCAGCTTCGCTCTCAGCTTCCACTTCTGCGTCCGCTTCAACCTCAGCCTCGACAACTTCTTCCGCAGCTTCCTCAGCCGCAGCTTCTTCTGCCACTTCTTCCGCAGCAGGCTCAGCAGCCGCAACATCTTCTGCTGATGCTTCCTCAGCCGCAGCATCTTCAGCAGGTGTTTCCGCAGCCGCAGGTGCATCGCCGAACATATCGCCCAGAATCGCAGCAGCCTGTGCCGCACCCGGCATGTTCGCCATGTCTTCCTGCTCAGCCGCCTTACGCTTCTCAGCTTCTTCCTTTTCCTTGGCCTGTTCCGCGCTGACTTCCTTGCCGCGGGCAGACGCCGCCTCAACCATTTTCTCAGCCAGCTCAACTTCAAGCCCAAGCTGCTCTGCCAAGTATTCCGCCCCAACTTCTTCAACATC
>JAKSBO010000509.1 GCA_022361095.1 Desulfobacterales bacterium
CCAAGCGCCAGCTCACCTGGAAGGGGTTTGTAAAATCCTTAATGGAAACATTGACCACCTCCTGCATGGTGTTAATGCTGATCGCCGGGGCTGTTATTTTCGGCAAATTCCTGGCCGTTACCCGGATTCCGTTTGAGATTGCATCCTGGGTCGGCGGACTTGATATGGCCCCGGCCCTGGTCATTGCCGTGATCATTTTTATCTATTTTCTGGGCGGCTGTTTTATGGATGCCCTGGCCTTTGTGACCCTCACGGTGCCCATCTTTTTCCCGGTGGTCATGGAGCTGGGGTATGACCCCATCTGGTTTGGCATCATCATTGTCATGGTCACGGAAATGGGGGTTATTACACCGCCGGTGGGCATCAATGTCTATGTGGTCTACGGGGTTGCCCAAAACGTGCTGTCCCATCATGTGCCCCTGGAAAAAATATTCAAGGGCATTACGCCGTTTCTTATTGCCCTGATTGTCGGGGTTGTTATTCTCATTGCCTTTCCCGGTATTATTTTGTTTCTTCCCCATTTGATGTATTCTTAAAAGTGTGTAAAAAAGAGAGAGTCAAAACAGCAATATATCGGGAGTGCCATTGAAAGATTTTAATACACTGCTTGAGGGATCGGCAAAGGCCCATGGACATCTGTGTTCGGGGCAGGTGATCGGGGTGCGCATGGCCATGCTCGGGTGCCGGCTCATTGGCCTGGATGAACCGTCAACACTGCCCCAGATCAAACAAATTATTGTATATGTGGAGATAGACCGGTGTGCCGCGGACGCCATCTCCTATGTCACAGGCGTAAAGCTTGGCAGACGGTCCCTGAAATTCATTGACAACGGCATCATGGCGGCCACTTTTGTGAACCTTGAAACCGGAAAGGCGTTCAGAATTGTCTCTACGGAAACAGCCCGGGACCTTGCCTTGGAATTGATGCCCCACATTGAAGAGCCAAGGCTTGCCCAGCTTGAAGCCTATAAGATCATGGATGAGTCGGATTTGTTTACGGTTACCCCGGTAAGCGTCAATGTCCCTGTATCAGACATGCCCGGCCCCACAAGATTCAAGGCTGTATGCGCCCAATGCGGTATTGTGGTCAGGGATAAAAAAGAGGTGTTTAAAAACAATCAGATCCTGTGCCGGCCCTGTGCCTTGGGAACCTATTATGAGCCTGTGGGCACGGATGAACACAGCCAAAGCGGTTAAGGTTCCGTTTAAGGATTGCCCATGCAGACCATTGTCCAGATCATCGGCCGGCCCGGTGCCGGAAAAACCACCCTGGTGGCCGGGCTTGTGCGCTATTTCACCGGACAAGGCCTGTGTGTCGGCACATTGAAACATTCCAGCCACGCCTACGAACTGGATAAACCGGGCAAGGATTCCCATGTACACAGGCAGGCCGGGGCAATTCCGGCCGCCATGGTCAATGCTGAAATGGCGGCCTTATATTTCCCGGCCTCTGATTTCACCCGGCCCGAACAATTGATTCAAACCTATTACCGCCATGCAACGCTTGTTCTTATTGAAGGGTGGATTTCAGGACCTTATCCCAAAATAGAAATCTGGCGGCAATGTGTGGGAAAAGCGCCATTATTCAAAGATGTGGAAAAGGTCTGCGCCCTGGTGTGCGACAGCGTACCGGCGGACACAGGAAAAAAATGCCCTCCGATTTTTGCCCTGGATGATATCCCGGGCCTTGCCGGTTTTATTCAGTTATAGATCCACTGAACAGAGCGTTGCAAAATGCCGTCGGTGAAGAAAAGAGAAATAGTATATGAATAAGGCACCAAGAGAGGATGTCGAACAGATTTTCCAAAAATCATATGCCGGTCACAGGGCGGGCCGGTTTGCCGAGGCGGAAAAAGGCTACAGGCAAATCCTGGGGATAACGCCGGAATGGGGACAGGCCATGAGCGCTCTCGGGATACTCTACCTGGATCAGAACCGGCCCGACAAAGCGATCCCTTTATTTGAAAAAGCAGCCCGCCTCAACCCGCCGGACCTCTCTGCATGTTATCAGTTAGGCCGGTTGAAACAGATGGAAAATGATCATCAGGGCGCAATCCCCATATATCAGCAGATGCTTGCACAGCAGCCCGAGGCCGGGCTGGTATGGAACAATCTGGGCGTGGCTTACCGGGAAACCGGGAAACCGGAAGACGCCATGCAGAGTTTCCGTAACGCTGTCCGGTTTGCCGCTGAAATGGCCGAGGCCTGGAATAATTTGGGTGTGGCGCTGGATGAGCAGGGCGGCCAGGTAACGCAGGCGTTAGAGGCATACCAAAAGGCCATTGACATTCAACCGGATTATGTTTCGCCGCACTTGAATACCGGCATTCTGCTTCAAAAGCTCAAACGGTTTAAAAAAGCCGAAGCCCATTACAGCAAGGTGCTTGAAATCCAGCCGAAAAATGAAATCGCACAATTTATGCTTCAAAGCATCACCGGGGAGGCACCGCCTGATGCCGCTCCGGTGGAACATGTCCGCAGTATTTTTAACCAGTGTGCAGAACATTTTGAAACAATGCTTGTTAAAGAGCTGGCATACAAGACCCCTGAACTTTTGTTCCGCCTGGTGCGCCCCTATCTGGCCGAAAATATGGAGATCCTGGATCTTGGGTGCGGCACGGGCTTAGGTGCGGTGTTGTACCAGCCGTTTGCAAAAAGCCTGACCGGGGTCGATGTGTCGGAAAAGATGCTTGAAAAAGCGGCTGAAAAGAAAATTTACAGCCGCCTTAAGGTATTTGACATCCTTCAGCCATGGGCATTCCCGGTAAAATTTGATTTGATCTACAGCTCGGATGTCTTTGTCTATTTCGGCAATTTGGATCAAATTATCAAGTCTGCATCGGCAGCCCTTGCACCGGGCGGTAAAATTGCATTCTCAGTGGAAAAATTAAACGATAATTTGAAAGACTATGCGCTTTACCCCAGCGGCCGTTATGCACATTCCCAAAAATATATTCAGACCTGTCTTGGCCTGCATGGATTCAAACCGATGGTATTGGACAATACGGATATCCGGAAACAGTCAGGTCGTCCGGTCAAGGGCTTGCTGGTTGTGGCGGAAAAACAAAAATGACGGCGTCAGCCGTTTTTCGACCCATCCGTTTGATTTTTTTACAGGTAATAAAGATTAAATTTCAGTGTATTGCGCCAAACGCATTTTGTTTATAGGATAGGGTGTTAATCAATCTTTACCGGAGGCAACGCTTCATGAATCGAGACCTGATCCATCCCTCGTTTTTATTATTACTCGTGTTTTTTATTTCAGCGGTTTTTCTTGTGATGATAAAAGCTTTTCTCATGGCCATTTTGCTGGCAGGTATTTTTTCTGCCCTGGCCTATCCGTTATACCTGCGCCTTAACAAATGGTTGAAGGGCAGGCAGGCTGCAGCCTCCGGGATCACCATCCTGATTATTGTATTTATTGTTCTGCTTCCCTTGAGCGGTCTTTTAGGCATTGTAACCAGCCAGGCCATCAAGGTCGGCCAGACCGCCACACCATGGGTCCAGAAACAATTGTCGTCCCCCATAGCCATTTCCCAGTGGCTGGAAGACCTGCCGTTTTATGAGCACATAGAACCTTACAGGGAAACCATCTACACCAAGGCCGGTGAAATGGTCGGCGCTGCAACGCAGTTTTTTGTCGACGGGGTTCAGACCGCCACCATGGGTACAATTAATTTTATATTCATGGTGGCCATTCTTTTGTACACCATGTTTTTTTTCCTCATAGACGGAAACAGGCTGCTTGGGAAAATCCTGTTTTACATGCCCCTGGAGGATAAGGATGAAAGACGGCTTCTTGACCGGTTTACCTCTGTGGCCCGCGCCACGATCAAGGGAACGGCCATCATCGGCGTTGTCCAGGGCGGGGCGTCCGGCATCGCGTTTGCCTTGGTCGGGATCCACAGCTCTGTTTTCTGGGGTGCCGTTATGACGGTTTTATCCATTATCCCGGGCATTGGGACAGCCCTGGTATGGATTCCGGCAGCGCTTTGGCTGGCTGCCCAGGGGGCATGGATCAAGGCTGTTGCGCTTGTTGCTTTCTGCGGGGCGGTCGTGGGCAGTGTTGACAATCTTCTGCGGCCCCGGCTTGTGGGCAAAGATACGGAGATGCACGATCTTTTGATTTTATTTTCCACCCTTGGGGGAATTGCCATGTTCGGTATCATCGGCATCATCATCGGCCCCATTATTGCCGCATTATTTGTTACCATCTGGGATATTTACGGCGTTGTATTTAAGGATGTACTGCCAAAGGTCGGATCATAATAAGGGGACCTGCCGGATAAACCGTCACTGAACCGCTTTAAGCCACCACCATCGAATAGAGGCTCATTATGAGACACGAATGTTATTTCTGTCACATCAGGACAATTGAAAAGCTGATTGATAAATTTAAGCCGGATGAAAACGTTGCACAAAATTTTATTTTTTCAGTTCACAAGCTGATTGACTCAAATCGGGAACTTTCCAATCCTCAATTGGTGACCCAAATTCACCGCATGGCCAAGATTCATCTGGGTAATACCAATCTGTATGCCGAAGAAAAATTAAAGGCCAATGGTATTCTCCTTAAAGAATATCCATATTGGCAAACCATGATCAATGAAAGCCAAACGCCTTTTTTCACCGCTGCAAAGTTGTCGGTTATCGGCAATATCATTGATTATGGGGCCCAAAGTGTGAACGATGACATCTCAGCGCAGATTGCCTCTTTTTTTCATAAAGATTTAAACATCGATATGACGGCGCAATTAAAAGATGAAATCAATAAAGCTGAACGCATTTTGTATTTAGGAGACAATTGCGGCGAAATCGTTTTCGATAAATTGTTTATTGAAACCATGGCGCATAAAAATATTACGTTTGCTGTGCGGGGGGAGCCTGTAATCAACGATGCAACGCTTGAAGATGCTGCTCAGGTGGGCATTGATAAATTTTGCAGGGTTATTTCCAATGGGTTTGATGCACCGTCAACGCTCCTTGAATGTTGTTCGGACGAATTTATGGAAGCGTATAATCATGCAGATCTTATCATATCCAAAGGCCAGGGGAATTTTGAAGGCTTGATGGAAAGCCGCCATTCCAATACGTTTTTTCTTTTAATTGCAAAGTGTTACCCAATTGCAAGTTTGCTGGGCGTCAATAAAAACGATATGGTCGTCTCAAAGGCAGCTCATAGTTCATAGCTGATAGTGCCTGAGCGAAAACCTGGAGATTTTGCCGGGTACAAGGCGGGCGTAAATTTTAACCGCAGGCATATATCGAATATTCCGAGGATTAAAATTTTTGTCCAACGTTGTCGAGACGGATTTTAAGGGTGTTGTTGGCCAGGATTACCCTTGACTGTACCATGGCATAGGGGGCCACCCGTTTGATTGCTTCATGGAATATGGTTTCCAGGTCGTGATGGATTCACTGTTTTTCTCATAAAATCTTATGCACTATGGCCTTATATTTGGATACGTTTGATTCCGTATGCCAGGATAATTCCGGCAATAGAGCCTAAAGCCAGGTTGGCGGCAAGGGTTAAGGCGACGATGCTCACTATGACAAACAATTCATGCCTGGTGTGCATATCGCTGATGGTCAAAGCAAGCTGACTTCCGGCAAAGACCAGCAGCACCCCGAGGATGGACATGGGGATCAGGAAAAGCACATAAAGGAATCCCGCCCCCAGGACCAGGGCCAGGCCTGCCATAATCCCGCCGATGATCAGATTTGACCCGGCGGTTTTGGCCCCGAAGCGGTAGTGGGCGGCAAGGCCGCCGGCCCCGTGGCACATGGGCATACCCCCGAAAATAAAACTTAAAAGGTTGCCGGCAGCCATGGAAAAGCACAATGCCGTGTAGGTCATTTTTTTTGCATTGTTCCCAAAATAGTCCTTTGCAAGATCGCCCTGGGCGATTACCGCATTGCCCAGCGTCATGGGTATCTGGGGAAGAACCACGGCAAACAGGGCAAAGGTGATGTCTGCCGAGGCAGGGAAACCATGGGGGAGCAGGTGTGGAAAATACAGGCCCGGTTTAAGGGTGTCAATGCCTTGTTTCGTGCCCAGAATCAAACCGAAGAGCAGGCCCAGAAACATCATAATCAGGGCGGCCGGCAGTTTTTTATTGTTTAAAAAGACCAGGGTCACAACGATGCCGCAAATGCCGATGATAACGGTGATAGGGATTGGGCCTGCCGACTGGATTCGAAGGTAGGGTTCGGCTGCCTGCCCGGCCCCTTTAAGCAGGGCTTTGCCTAGGATCATTTTCATTCCCTTGATCATGAGTAAAAGTCCCGTGGAGAATTGAATCCCCCGGATTACGGATCGCGGGATGTATTTACTGAATTTATCCATGGACCCTGTGGCACCGATCACCACAAGGCAGATAAACATGAGAAATGCTGACGCCTGGATTTGGGCGGCTGTCATGGCCGTGGCAATGGCATAGGTGCCGATGACCTTCATGGGTTGCACCGGGACGGTGATGCCGTAATATACACCGCAGACAATATAAAAAAGGCCCATGGAAAAAAACAGTCCCACGGGGTCCAGGCCGTTGACCAGGATCATTCCCAGTGCTATGGGCAGGATTGTGCCAAGATCGCCCATGGCCCCTGCAAATTCATTTCGGTTAAATCGGTATTTGGGTTGCCGGGTTTCCATATTGCTTTTCTTTATAACAGCCCGTGGCTGTTAGATCAAAATTTTTATACGTTGTTAAAGTGCTTTTGTATTGTCTTGCCGGGTGGGTACCGGCGGTGATAGAGCAGGTCTATGAATGCCCTGTTGTTGATCGTTCCAAAAGACCCGGGCTCAAGCCGGTGCCTTTATTTTATCCAGCAGATCCCGCAGCATGTGTTTGGCTTTTTGAATATTGGCTTCCGACAAAAGATCTTTCATGGCCTTCTCGTCTGAGAATCGCATAAGCATAGCCTGGGCAAAGTACTTGTTGCTCGTAAAGAACTGGGTAAAATGAGGGACGTTGGGTTTGGGTTTGGAAATGATATAGGTGTTGAAAAATATCCGGTAAAATTCGCGTTGGGGACGGTAATGAACGGCAAACGCCTGGAACCGTCTGCTGATTCCGGGAATGGCATCTTTGGGCGGAACTTTGTTAACGGCATATGCTTTAAGGCTTAAAAAGCTGTTTTCCATAAGGATGGCCCGTATGCTGACCATGATTTCCCGGTCCGTGTCATGGGTTACCTCACAAATCATGTCGCAAAGATTTAAAACCCCGTCTAAAGATTCAAAATCGATTTTAGATATCAAAGCAATATACGCCTTTTTTACCTCCTTTTTTTCATCCAAAAGACGGGAGTCATCCAGGCCAAGGTTTTCACCGGCCCGCCGGATTTCAAACAATGCCCTTTCCACCCACGCCAGGCCGGTCATGATGTCGCCTTCTTCCATGGATACCAGATTGATTCTTTTTACAAGCCCCTTGAACATCTGCTGGAAAAGGGCATTTACCGGTGGCTGGTATTCCGGGTTTTGTGTGAATTCCCGGCAGAACCGTGTAATGTGGGGAACGCTGAACAGGGCATTCATCCTGCTTCTTAATGCGGAAACCGCGACCTGGTGAGGCATGTCCCCCGATTTTAACGCTTCGGGCCATACTTCGAAAAACAGCCACAGCATATTTTGCCTGAGTTTGGAAAACGTCTCGCCGATGATGGATCTGGGAGGGATGTCCAGAATTTCACTTAACCGGTACGCCATCACCAGGAATTGGTCTATCTTTTTTAATAAGCCATAGATAGCCGTATCCAGTTTTTCCATGGCCTTGAAGTACTCTTTTTTGCTTTCCTGGCTGGCGACCATCCGGGCACGGGTATAAAGCAGTTTGGCGAACATTTCATTGTAGGCGGCAATCTCCTGCCGGGATTTATTGGTTATTGTGCCCAGGGTTTTTTTCTCCATGCTAGGCAGTCTGGCCCCGGCCAGCCTGCAGACCAGGTCTGCGTCATTAATATCTTCGATATATTCAAACCACGGCTTGTCCTGGGCCAGGCTGAAGATAAGTCCTTTGAGGGTGTTGGACACAAGCCGCTTATAATCTCTGCCTGACGTACTTTGTTTGATCATTGACTGCATATCAGGGTTAAGCAGGCTGTCGTCCCAGTTCCCAAAATTGGTTTTTACCAGGTTAAAATAGGTGATGATCACATTGGTGGTAAGCAGCTCTATGGTGGTTTTATTATCGGCCTCCTGGATGTCCTCTTGGGAAATACTGACCCCTAAATCAAAAGAGACCGGCGGCAGATCCTGGATCAACAGTTTAAACAATGTGTAAAGCGCCTCAATATGCTGGTCCGGCAGCATAAATTGCGCTTTTCCCATCTCTTCGAGAAAAAAGCGGGTAATCCGTTTGATGGGAACAAGGGGATTACCGTTTTCGTCTTCGGGGTATTTTTTTATAGGTGTAAGCCCTTCCCCTCCCTTACGCATGATTTCCGGCATATCGTTGGTATAAAGCCTGTCCCGGAACGCCTGGACTTTATTTTCATTTAGTATTGTCAACGATCTCTATTCCCAGTTCAGTTTCTTCCTCATTGGTGATAAGGGTTTGAAGGATTTTTATATTATTTCTCACTTCAAGGATTTCAGTTGACGCCTCCGGCCCTTTTATAA